>DCVX01000030.1:345-4573 GCA_002328805.1 Candidatus Dojkabacteria bacterium UBA2177 | reverse complement strand
GTTACAACATAAAACGGTTTGTCTGCATAATGTGCAGCCATAGCAATCCCCCAGCTACCTATCTTGTTAATAGCATGACCTAATTGCGTCATTTCATCACAACCTATGAATACAATCTCTACAGGAACACTACCTCTGTTTATTATAAAAGACTCTGCAGAGCTATCTGCGATTAAAGTAGTTTTAATTCTTGCCTCAAGCAGACTTTTTGCAGTTATTCTCCCCTGCAACCTAGGTCTTGTCTCTGTACAAACCGCTTCAAAATGACCGTTATTATCTTTAATTGATTTAATTAATGATACAGCTGTAGAAGAGTGACAGTGAGTAAAAATCTTGTTGTAGTTTGAGAAGAATCTCCAATTTTTTTCTATTAAATCCTTCTTGGATTGTCCGATAATGTCCAGGAAGTCATCTGTCAGAGATACTAATTCACGTTTCATAGTAGCCAACTCTGGTAAAACAGCAAATTTTTTGTTAAAGAAATATTTCACATATTTAACACCATTGGTTGCCAATGGCTCATTGGCTCTTGCATGAGCAAGTCTATCTGCTACTTCAAAAAACTCTTTGTAAAACAGTTCCTTCTCTGAGACCAAACTTATATCTTCATACAATTTCATACCTTCAAAAGTTGCAATGGCTATATTGGTCGCACCCTGAATGTTCAAATCTTTTATATCTTTATAAATTTTCTCTATCTCTGGATATTTATCCATTTTCTATGTACACAAAAATATTAACTAATCCAATTTAACTTCTTCTCTGTGTTCTGGGACATATATCTCTGTATTTATATTCACCTCATTTTGAAGATTGTTTCTAAAAGTATAAATAATATCTTCGTCACCATGAACTAAAAAGATTTTCCTCGGAGTATGACCAAAACTTCTTAACCAGTATCTCAAATCCCTTTGGTCTCCATGACCAGAGAAGCCTCCTAAAGTAAAGAGTTTGGCATTGTTCTGGTATTCTTTTCCCAGAATTCTAAGAGTTTTCTCTTTCTCTACAATTCTTCTACCCAAAGTTCCTCTAACCTGGTAGCCTACAATAACTATATGTGTTGTAGGATCCTCTATATTGTTCTTAAGATGATGTAAGATTCTTCCTCCTGTACACATACCACTCCCAGCAATTATTGCTATACCCTTTTTAGAAGCTAATCGCTTAGATTCCTCCACTGATTCTGTCTTAACAAGACCTGGGAAATCAAAAGGGTCATCTCCCTTTTTAAGAAGTCTTTTAGCATCCTCGTCATAAAAGTTAGGATACTGTCTGAAAACCTCAGTCGCTTTAGAAGCCATTGGGCTATCTAAATATATTGGAATACTGGGAATTATCTTGTTTTCTACAAATAGGTTTAACTCGTAAAGAATTTCTTGCGTCCTCTCTATTGCAAATGATGGAATTAACAAATTCCCCCCCTCCTTTTGTGCACTTTGAACAGCTGCAAGAAATTCTAAAACAGTTTCGTCCCTATTTTTATGTAATCTGTTACCATATGTTGACTCACAGATAACATAATCTGCCTCTCTAATTAGGTCGGGGTCTTTAACAATTCTGGCCCCTGGTTGACCTAAATCTCCAGAGAAAACAAGTTTTCTTTTTCTCTCAGCCTCATTTTCTAGCCAAAATTCAAATATTGCAGAACCCAGTATGTGTCCAGCATCTCTCATACGGAATTCACAGTCTTTTGTAATGTTTACAGAATTGCCGTATGGATAAACTTCAAAAAATCTCATTGTTTCTTCTACATCTTCTTCTGTATACAAAGGCTTCTTAAATTGTTCGTCCTCCAAATTTTGCTGGTTCTTGGGTCTAGCTAACCATCTTTCATATTCTTCTTTCTGCAGGCTTGCTGAATCTAAAAGGATTATTCTTGTTAAATCTCTNNCCACTGTGGTCAAAGTGTGCATGAGTAAGAAATACAAAGTCTATATCTGCAGGATTAAAGGGAAATGGTTCATAATTTCTTTCCTCTATTTCACTGGGTCCTTGGAATGCCCCACACTCTACTAGAAATTTAAGGTTGCTTGTTTCTATGTAGAAACAAGATCCCGTAACAGTTTTAGCAGCTCCTAGAAATTGTATTTTCATTAGGCAGTATTTTAAAGTAACCTGTATATATCATAAAGGATTTAGGTCAGAGATGACAAGTATATTAATTTTTCTTGTTTAGCTCTCTGGCTTTTTCAAGGAGAACATCCTTCCTATTTAAAGTAGGATCTTCTACCACCATATCCAGAAGTTCATTTAGGATCATTCCAATCTTAGGACCTTTTTCTATTCCAATATTCATTAAATCCTCACCAGAGACTCTTAGGTCTGTCACTTTAAGAGCCATATCCTGTTTCCTAACTTCAGATATTCTTCTTTGTAAAATTGTTATTTCTTCTGGCTTAAATGCTGTGGCGGGATTGGATTGAGCATCTGCCAATCTAAGTTTAAATAAGTCATCTACATTCTCTTCCCCGACTCTCTGAATGAATCTTCTTACTGCGGTATCTGTCCATTCGTGCTTTTCAATATTTTCTTTTTCCTCATCTGTCATATCTTCCTGAACATGAGGATAATAAAACATATGGTTCTCTATTAAGATTTTTACTCTATTGATTTCAGATTGGGAGAATTTCATCCTTTTCATTATCTCCTCAGCCATATTCGCCCCCATTTTGTCATGACCATAAAAATGACCATTCCCCATATCTGTTCTTGGTTTAGCAATGTCATGTAGAAGAGCTGCTAACTTAACACTGTCATGAGCCACATCACAGGTTTTCAGAGCATGTTTATATACATCGTGGGCATGGAAGAGTTTCTGCTCTACATCTACACCTTCTAACAACTCAGGCATAAAGAGACTTAGTAATCCAGATTTTCTCATTAACTCTATCCCTACAGAAGGTTTGGGTGAATTAAGAAGCATTTTCATAAATTCGTCCCTTATTCTCTCCATAGAAACTTGTGCAGCCACAGGGACAGATTCCTTTATAGCTTCAAATGTTTCTTCTTCTATGTCAAAACCTAATTGAGCTGCCATTCTACAAGCCTTAAATGCACGCAATCCATCTTCTTTGAATCTTTCCAAAGGTGTTCCAACTGCTCTAACAACTTTTTTCTCTATGTCTTTCACTCCACCATAAGGATCATATATCTCCACTTGGAAGGACTCCTCTCTTCCATCTAATTCAAGCTGGGAAAGATCCAAGGCCATAGCATTGAAAGTAAAATCTCTTCTGCCCAGGTCTTTGTCAATATCATCTACAAAATTAACATTACTGGGCCATCTTCCATCCACATAATCGGATTCACTCCTAAAGGTTGTAACTTCTACTTCATGAGTCTCCCCATGTTTATCTTGGATTAAAGCTATGACAGTTCCAAACTTCACACCTGTAGAAACCGCTTTAGGAAACATATTTAGCATCTCGTCTGGTAAAGCGTTGGTTGCTAAATCATAGTCATGTGGGTTTTTGCCTAAAACAATATCTCTTAGTGCACCACCGACAATATATGCCTCGTAACCTTCTTTTGTAAGAATTCTTCCTACTTTCTGTACATACTCTGGTATTACTATTTCTATTTTCATTCTAATATATTACCACGGCTGTTTTAGGTAATACAAAATTATTATTTTTAATATTATTGATAACAGAATCATCCTCATTTATTAAATCATTGTCAGGATTTACCTGAGCACCTAGAACCTCCCCTTCTTCATCAAGATCCTCTTGACCAGGATTGTTTGAATTAGAATCTGGGGAATCTATTGGAACAACAGGTTCATCGCTTAAAACTTCTTCCTCCTCCTTAAGCTTAGGTTTTCTAAGAGGAATGTTTACAGAATAAGGAATCTGGGTAATACAGAAATCCTCCTCTTCAGGCTTTAAATAAGAACCATTTACCCAACCACCATCTTCACGAAAAGCTAGTGTGGTAATAGCGTCTGTAGTAATCCAATCTGAAAGAGCATTTCCATACAATATACACTCTCTAGAAGAATTAGGGTTAGATATTGTTAACATATCCCCCCAGTCGTCACCTTCTAAGGAATATTCTATCTCTATGGTATCCATTGCCGGAATTGTGTAGGTGGAACTGAAACTCCCATGAGAAATCTCAATATTTTCTAGATCTTCATTTTTAAAATTTCTCAGAACAATTTTTCCTTTAATTTCCTGACCTTCAGCTAGTACTTCAATCTTTTCTATATTAATGGGATCTTTTATAA
>DCVX01000030.1:0-324 GCA_002328805.1 Candidatus Dojkabacteria bacterium UBA2177 | reverse complement strand
TCTTTTCCTTTGCCAATAATTATTTTCTGTTAAAATTTCGAGTGTGTAGTTTCCCCAAACATCCTCTGTTTTAACCCCCTCTACAAGAGAGATGTCATAGGAAATTCCTGGTTCAAAAGGGTTTTTGGATATCGGCAGGTATGAATAACTTATTCCTGTTGTCTGCTTGTAACTACTAAAACTGCTATTATAGATAATATCAAAACCATCCGCACTAACAGGAGAACTTAGAAGTAGAAACATAAAGAAAAAAAGAAGCATATAAACAGCTTTTCAATTTAATAGAAAAATTTTACTTCTTGAAGATGAAATGTAGATTAACTA
>DCVX01000032.1 GCA_002328805.1 Candidatus Dojkabacteria bacterium UBA2177 | reverse complement strand
CTTATTATTAGTTTTAACATTTTTAGAGGTTTTCTAAATTATCTACATAATATTCTAACTCATTCATAAAGCGGGTGACACCATGAGCCCAAAGATCCAGCCCTGTTTCTCCACAAGGAGGACAATATGTGTCTTGGATGTCAAAAGGAGTTAAGTCGGTGCCATATCCTAAGGCAAGTCGTTCTGTAACATGGGTGATTGACTCCTCCCAATCCTCAAACATACTCCAACCAGCATCATTCCTATTTATTCCTCTCCACCCCCAAGCGTTATGAGAACCTTTTGGCAAGAGATTTCCAAAAGCAGATTCCACACCAGAGATGGATGCTACAAGTCTCCAATCTAGACCATATCTATCAGCCTCTATGATGAAGACCTCCGCATATGGAGCCATAGGAGAGTGGTAATCACTCAAAAACTTGTTCATAGCTAATACCCTAGGATCAAGAGTAAAGAATCTAGTTTTTCTAATAGGCTCATTGGTATTTTTAATAGAAGAGAGATTATATTCACCAGCATAAACATGTATGTCAAATATTGGAGAGAGAGAGTTAACCTCCACATTAGAAGTATTTCTAGCCACACCACCAAAGGCTTTTGTTAAGAATGTCTCTATATATGGAGAAAGGATGAAGTAGTAGGCCAAAACAAGGAGTAAAACTCCTGTGACTCTAGTAATATTGGAGTCTTTAATTCTACTTGTTAGAGAAAGATTTGACTTTTCTTGGTCAGTTTCTGGCATAATGGTTTAGTATATCAAATTGGGGCAATATTTGTTATGTTCACGCATCTACACCTACATACAGAGTATTCTTTGCTTGATGGGACTATCCGGATTTCTGAGTTAATTGAGAAACTTAAAGCAGAGAAAATGAACGCTTGTGCAATAACAGACCATGGAAATATGTATGGTGTCTATAAATTCCAGAAAGCTATGAAAGATGAAGGTCTAAAGCCAATAATTGGTTCTGAGATATATATCGCACCAAGGAGTATGGATAAGAAAGAACACGGTATAGATAATGAATATTTTCATCTAGTTGTTTTAGCCAAGAATTTAGAGGGGTATAAGAATTTAATGAAAATAGTTTCTATTTCCCACATGGAGGGCTTTTACTATAGACCAAGAATAGATATTGAAACTCTAAGTAAGTACACAGGTGGTTTAATTGCTCTCTCTGCATGTTTGGCAGGTCCAATAAGTCAACCCATTCTAAAAGGGAATTTTAAAGATGCTCTTGAAACTGCGAAGAAATATAAAGAGATGTTTAAAGACAATTTCTACATAGAGCTACAAAGAAATGGTATGGGGGAACAAGAGGTTGTTAATGAAGGGCTTCTTAAAATAGCTGATGAATTAGAACTTCCTTTAGTTGCTACTTGTGATAGTCACTACTTAGATAAGGAGGATGCCCAAATACAAGAGATTCTTTGGTGTATTAGTGATGGGTATACGCTTGACGATCCAGAGAGAAGGAAGATGCCAACAAACGAATTTTATGTAAAAAATCCGAAGGAGATGCAAAGTCTATTTAAGGATATCCCTGAAGCTATTGAAAATACTCAGAAGATTGTAGATAGTATCGAAGAGTATGACATAACCTTTGACCGTATTGAGAATCCCTACAAAGATCTCCCTGCAGGAAAGACATCACAAGAATATCTCAGAGAGCTATCATATGAGGGAGCTAAAAAAAGATATGGAAAGTTGGACAAGGAATTAAAGGATAGAATAGATTATGAATTAAAAACAATTCATGACAAAGGTTATGATGACTATTTCCTAATTGTTAGAGATATTATTAGGTTCTGTAAAGACAATGATATTGTTGTTGGTATGCGTGGCTCAGGCTGTGGTTCTGTTGTAGCCTATACTACAGATATTACAGATATTGAACCAATAAAGTGGGAATTATATTTTGAAAGATTTCTTAATCCTGAAAGACCTAGTCCTCCAGACTTTGATATAGACATTGCAGATAAACGAAGAGATGAGGTTATAGAATACACAATTGAGAAATACGGAATAGAAAATGTAAAACAGATAGGGACCTTTAGTAAATTACAAACAAGACAAGCTATTAGGGATGTAGCAAGAGTTATTGGTGTTGAACTAGATGTTGCAGACGAACTGTCCAAGATGGTGGAGATAGTGTTTGGCAAAGCTAAAGATATTGACTATATGCTTGAACACAACCCAGAGTTTGCTCAGATAATAAACTCATCAGAAAAAACAAGATATCTGGCAGATGTTGTTCGTAGAGTATCTGGTTTGTGCAGAGGTGTCTCAACACATGCTTGTGGAATCATAATTACACCAGAGCCCGTTGTGGAGTATGTCCCCATTCAAAGAGACGCACATGGCGGAGGTATCGGTATGAGCCAGTACGAAATGTCAGATCTAGAAGCCATAGGGATTATGAAGTTCGACTTCCTAGGTCTCAGGAACCTAAACATCATCGGATCTGCATTAAAAAAAATAGAAGAGAGAGAGGGAGAAAAGATAGATCTTGCAACAATAGATACCAATGATAAAAAAACTTTTGAACTAATTAGGTCTGGTCATACAGTTGGCATATTCCAACTAGAAAGCGAAGGGATGAAGAGAACAATTAAACTCCTAGAGCCAGAAAGTATGGAAGATATCTCCTATATCCTTGCAGCATACAGACCTGGCCCTATGCAATTTATATCTGACTACGCGGAAGTTAAAAATGGCAAACAAGAGCCAGATTACATAATAGACGACCTAGAACCAATTCTCTCAGTAACTAATGGAGTTATCTCCTACCAAGAGCAGGTCATGAGAATCGCCCAAGTTGCAGCAGGCTACTCTCTCGGTGCGGCAGATATCCTAAGAAGAGCAATGGGGAAAAAGAAGTTAGATGTAATGAAAGCAGAAAAACCAGTTTTTATCGAGGGGGGTGTAAAACTTGGCCATGATAAGAAAGATATGGAAAAAATCTGGGAAAGATTAGTTAAGTTTGCTAATTATGGTTTTAACAAAGCACATAGTGCATCTTATGCAACTATCGCTTATTGGACAGCTTATCTGAAATCACACTACCCACTGGAATATATGGCTGCGTTGTTAGAAGGTGATTTGGAAAAATTCGACAGAGTAATTCTAGATTTAGGCGAATGTGAAAGACTCGGCATAGAAGTACTCCCCCCAGATGTAAACAAGAGTGGATTTTACTTTAAGGTTGAAGGAGACAAAAGTATTCGTTTTGGCCTTGCAGGTATTAAAAACCTTGGTCAGGATATAGTTCAAAGTATTGTCCATGAAAGAGAGAAGAATGGCCAATATAAACATCTAGATGATTTTGTTAATAGAAATTTTAAAAATATAAATAAGAAGGCTATAGAGTACCTAATAATGGCAGGAACAATGGATTCCTTTGGAGCAAGAGGTGCCTTACTTCAAGTCTTAGATGATGTATATAATAAAATAAAAGCAAACAAAAAAACCGAAGAGATGGGTCAAATAGATATATTTGCAATGAATAACTCAATGAATGGACATGATGCCCAGAATGACATTATAGGAAAGACTCCTCTCCCAACGGATGCGAAGGTTGAACTTTCAGATATTCTTAAATGGGAGAAAGAACTCCTCGGACTATATTTTTCCAGCCATCCCTTAGATAATCTTCAAGAATTCTTTGACCAAAAGAATGTAGTTCCACTTATAGAGGCATTAGAAATTAAGAAAAATAATGACTTACTAGTTCTGGGCGTCATGGTTACAAAAGTTAGAAAAATCACCACAAAAAAAGGAGAAGTAATGGTCTTTCTTACAATTGAGGATAAAACAGCAAAAACAGAGGCCGTTGTTTTTCCAAGGGTATATAAAGAGATTAAAGATACACTAGTGGAAAACAAACCCATGCTTATAGCAGGTAGATTAAACATTCGAGATGGTCAAGCGAGTATTATTGTTCAAAAAGCTAAATATATAGATACAAAGAAATACTCCTCTCAATTCGATGGTGTTACCTTTCGGATAACCCCCTTACACTCCGAGGAAGAGGTAGCCGCTTTGAAAAAATATATTCAAGAATCAGATGGAGATACTCCCGTTAAGATTGTTGTTAATGATGGGATATCTAACAAAAATGTCATCATTAAAAAAAAGATAGCAATGGATCAAGAGACTAAGAAATGGCTTAAGAAGTTTTAAAGAACCTTGTCCCAACTGATATAATCCATATATGAATAAAAATATTAAGAATCTAGGTATTAAGAACCTAGAAACTAAAATCAAGCTTCTCCCACAAAAACCAGGGATTTACAAGTTTCTGGATGAAAACGGGAAGATATTATACATAGGAAAAGCAACAAATCTTAGGAATAGGGTAAGTTCTTATTTTTCAAGTACACTCTATGATCGTCCTCGTATAAAGCAGATGATTCCCTATATCAAAGACATATCTATTACCGAAACCAACAATGAAATAGAATCTCTTGTTTTAGAATCAGCCTTAATTAAAAAATACAAACCTTTTTACAATAGTGACAAGAAGGACGACAAGTCTTATGTATGGATATACATTTCTACTAAAGATAAGTTTCCCACGATTAAAATAGTCAGAAAGATAAGCAACAAAGAAATGAAAAGAGGGAGACTTTTTGGACCATACCCTAGCAGTTCGGCCACAAAAAGGATATTTACCTATCTAAGGAAGCTTTATCCATTCTGTACCTGCAAGAAGGAGAACAGCAAAGAGTGCCTCTATTTCCACCTAGGTCTCTGCCCAGGTCCATACCAAGGACACATAACCGAGGAAGATTACAGGAAGAACATTAATGAAATAATAAAGTTCTTAAATGGAAGAAAGAGAGGACAGATAAAGGAGATGGAAAGAAAGATGTACGAATATTCTAAAGAGAAGAATTTTGAAAAAGCAGCTATCTTAAGAGACAGAATTTCTGACCTTAAATACCTAGGAGAGAAGATTGATTTCCTCCCTGATGATACAGAACAATCATACAAAGAAAGAAGAAAAGAGGTCTTAAGAAGAGAGTTTGAAGAGTTAAAAAGAGAATTAGGACTTAAAAAACTTAACAGGATAGAGTGTTATGACATTTCCAATATACAAGGGGAATTAGCATATGGTTCTATGGTTGTGGCTGAAAATGGTGAGATACGCAGAGATCAGTACAGAATCTTTAAGATAGAGGACATAGATAAGTCAAACGATCCAGCAATGTTAGAGAGGGTTTTAGAAAGGCGTTTTGACACTAAAAATAAGATGAAGTATTCCTCTAACCCAGATATTATTCTCATAGACGGTGGAAAAGCCCAATTATCTGTCTTAGACAAAGGATTAAAAGGGATTTTACCTTTCGAATCCACATTGATAGGCATCTCTAAAGGAAAGAGACTTAAGAGAAGGGGAGCAAGACAGTTAGATGAATTTTGGTTAATTACAGATTCTAATGGAAAAGAAAATAAGATAAAACGGGTAGATATTATAAACAAGTCTATACTAATAGATCTTAGAGATGAGGCACATAGGTTTGCAATATTACATCATCGTAAAAGTCGAATTAGAAAGGCTAAAAATACAGAGTTAGAGAAGATTCCAGGGGTAGGGAAGAAAAGAATGAAAAAACTTTTAAAGGATTTTGGAGATATAAGAACTTTGAAGGAAGCAGACCTTGATAAAATTAACCAAAGTATAAACAACAAAACTGTATCGGAAGAGATATATAAATACTTCAATCCGAAGGAATGAGTAAACTGAAGTGAATAAATACTATCTCTGGACATTTGCAGGTTCCATATTCTCAAACAGGTAGTCTAAGAAGGGGTCTTTGGGAGTGTTAGCATCCATAACATAAACAACACCATTGTAACTATTGGATACTACTGCAACATCATGATTTTCTGGCCCGTTTGTTATAGTACCCCTTAGTGCTGTACCATAAGAAGTTACTGCAAGGATTGTATTGGCTATGGTCCAGTTCTGTTCTTCATTCGCACCAAGTAACTCTGTATACTCCTGGAGATAATTATCTAGAATATCACCAGTTGGTCCTATTGGGACGACACTTACACTTTCTGATGTTCCAATTTTTCTAAATTGAACAGTTCGGTAATCTTTGTAAGCAGAAGAGCTATAAGAGATAATATATTCTTTAGGAACCTTTAATATCCATGGAAAGTCGGGGAGAAGTTCTTGGTAATCTTGGCTTGCTAAAAGCAACTCTCTTTCAGCCTCTTCAACAACCTTTGCTCTAAGACCTGTAACAGCCTCTTCTTGAGTTAGTGTCTCATACCATAAATCATTGAACTTAGAATAAATTCTAAGCCCACTTGTACCCTTGACCCAGTATTCTCCCTCTTTCATCTCTTCTGATCCAACCTCTACGGAAAGAACATTCTCCCAACCAAGTTCTGGAAGAACTTCCTGGTAATATTTATATGCTTGTGTAGTTGTTGTTCTAAGTGGTAAGCGGTAAGCAGAATTTCCGGAGGCGATGAAATTAGCAACAGATATTTCATCAATGTTATTTTTGAATATAAATTCAGACCCAGGGTAAGAAGGGATACCTTCTAGACCTACTACGTATTCCACTGGAATATTTTCGTCTGTAGTATTATCTCTCATTCTTATTATGGAAATAATAGAAATGTAGAGTAATCCTACAAATAATAAAGCTAGGAAGGTGTAAAAAAGAATTTTAGAAATGTTTTTTTTATTTCTTCTTTGAACATTGGATTTGTTACTTCGTTTTTTGAAAAGAGTAAATCTCTTCTTTCCTTTCCTTCTTACGGAATTTGTTTTATTTTGGGGCATATACACTTTCCCCGTAGGATTGGTGGTTCCCTTTGTTCTCTGTCTTTTGTTTTTAGTTTTCTCTGGCTTTTTCTTAAAGAGGGGCATAGGTGATTATATCTTACATTATATTTTCTTTTTATTTAATACGGACATATAGTATAATTTCTTTGTATTGCGGGATCGTCTAATGGTAGGACACCGGCCTTTGAAGCCGTCGATCATGGTTCGAGTCCATGTCCCGCA
This sequence comes from Candidatus Dojkabacteria bacterium UBA2177, assembly GCA_002328805.1. Classification (GTDB taxonomy): domain Bacteria; phylum Patescibacteriota; class Dojkabacteria; order SC72; family SC72; genus UBA2177. The sequence continues at coordinate 36,627 of DCVX01000032.1, read as the reverse complement.
ACCACTTTTGAGCTTTACTTTTTATTTCAATTCGCATTACAATAGTAAAATAATATTTGCAGAGCTTATACCATGCCCTTAGAGAGCAATGTTCCCAAATATGATCCAGGTGAAATACAAGAGCTTCTAGATGAAGGCTATTCGGGAGAAGAGGCTGTTAGAGTACTCTCTACCACTATGGATGGTGCTAGTGAGACTCCCACAGGCGAAATACGGTCAACGCAGACAATTTGTGATGAACTTCATTACAAAGAGACGCTCCCAGAACCAGATGAGGTCAAAAGAGCAAGAAAAAGAAGTGAGTCCCAAGTGAGAGCAGAATTAGGTCTTAAGAAGGGAGAGAGTATTGATAAAGCGGTAGATGACTGGATAGCATCTCAAGAGAGAAAGCTCGGTAGAAGATAACCTCTTAACTATTCCGAAGAGAATGTAGTAGATCAGAGATTTTAGAAACAGCACTTTTAAGTATTACATTATCCTCAGGCATACCAATTTCATCTAGTATATTTTCTAATTCATCTTCATTTGTAAGAATTCTATTCTCTTCTTTTATGTTTTCTAAGGCGATCTTTATCTTTTCTAAATCAACAACTCTTCCTAATTCAATAAGTTCATCGCTATTTAAAACAAGTACACCTCTTCTCATTTTTCTTTTTATTTAATTAGATATATAACAGTAACATATTTTTAGGTTTTATCACCAATATAGTTACAAACCAGCCTTTATATCCTTTATCTCATCCCTTATCTTCCCTGCCTTTTCAAATTCCAACCTATCTGCAGCTATTAACATATCTTGTTCTAACTCCTTAATAAGAATCTTCTTCTGTTTAATATCCAATTTTTCAATATCAAGATCGACTTCATCTTTTTCTCCATCATCTTCAACAAGTCTCCCACGAATTTCTTTTTCAATACTCTTAGGAGTTATATTGTGTTTCTTATTATATTCTATCTGGTACTTCCTTCTTCTTTCTGTTTCATCTATTGCATACTTCATACTCTCCGTAATCTTATCTGCGTACATTAAAACCCTTCCCTCAACATGTCGAGCAGCTCTACCAATTGTTTGCACAAGACTAGTTTTAGATCTAAGGAACCCTTCTTTGTCAGCATCTAGAATTATTACTAAAGAGACCTCTGGTAGGTCAATACCCTCTCTTAAAAGGTTAATCCCAATTAATACATCATATTCTCCAAGCCTAAGATCTCTTAGAATATCTACTCGTTCAACAGTATCTATGTCAGAATGTAAATATTGGACTTTAATATCCAAATCTTTAAGAAAAGATGTTAAATCTTCTGCCATTCTCTTAGTTAGAGTAGTAACTAGAACTCTTTGACCCTTTTTTACGTTAGCATTAATCTCAGCTATTACATCATCTATCTGCCCATCTGTCTTCCTAACCTCTACTGTAGGGTCTAGAAGACCCGTAGGCCTCGTTAGAAGCTCCACCACATTCTTATTACTATCTCTAACCTCCCATTCTGAGGGAGTGGCAGAGAAGTAGACGGTGGTTCCTTGTCTAGCTTGGAACTCTTTGAAATTAAGAGGCCTGTTATCTCTTGCAGTAGGTAATCTAAAACCATATTCAATTAAATTATCTTTCCTTGCCTTATCTCCGTTATACATTCCTCCAATCTGTGGAATGGTAATGTGTGACTCATCTATAAACATAAGATAATCTTTTGGGAAATAATCCAAAAGAGTGTAGGGTGGTTCTCCGGGTTTTCTACCGTCAAAATATATACTGTAGTTCTCCATACTCTTACAATAACCAACCTGCTCTAACATCTCTATGTCATAATTTGTTTTCTGTTCCAACCTGTAGGCCTCTATATCCTTTCCAATATTTCTTAGAAAGTCTAATCTCTTTTTTAGATCTTCCTTAATATTCTCTACAGCATTTTTAATTACATCATGAGAATATATTAACGAAGTCGCTGGAAAAACAAGTATCTCACTTGGTTCAGAAACCTTCTGTTTAGATAATGGATGAACCTTTGAAATATTCTCAACCCTATTTCCCCACATCTCTATTCTAAAAGAGAACTCTTCGTATGGAGGATATATTTCAATAACATCTCCAGCAATTCTAAATACTCCGGTAGTGAAATCTAGGGCATCCCTTGTGTATCTCATGGATACTAACTCCCTTGCAATTTCAGAAATTTCTATTTCCTGTCCCACATAAAAAGACAAACTCCTGTTTTCATAATTGTCTGGATTCCCAATATTATATATACAAGATACAGATGCAACTACAATTGTATCCCTTCTAGTTATTGCGGAATTCATAGCCCCAAATCTTAAATTCTCTATCTCTTTATTAACTTGAGATTCCTTTTCAATGTATAGGTCTTTTGCAGGGATGTAAGCCTCTGGCTGGTAATAGTCATAGTAAGAGACAAAATATTTTACCGAATTATTAGGAAAAAACTCTTTAAATTCTTCATACAACTGCGCTGCTAATGTCTTATTGTGAGAAATAACCAATGTTGGCCTTTGTAAGGTGTCTATAATATTTGCCATAACAAAAGTTTTTCCAGAGCCAGTTACCCCGAGTAGGGTTTGTTTCTGTTTATTAGCTTGTACACCTTTAACAATTTCCTCAACCGCCTTCTTCTGGTCTGGAGACTTCTCGTAAGGTTTCTGTAAGTCAAACTTATTATTACTCTGTTCTTTATTTTTATTTCTATTTACAATATCCACAACGTATTCTAGCAAATATATGGATGTGTTAGAATAATAGTGTGAAAAAGAAAAAATTACACAAGTTACCACAGAGTGTTGTAAACCAGATAGCGGCAGGAGAAGTAGTAGAAAGACCAGCTTCGGTAGTTAAAGAACTTGTAGATAATGCCATAGATGCCCAGGCAGACAGGATTGAAGTAAGGGTAAAGAATGGGGGTATAGATATGATAGAGGTTTCAGATAATGGCTATGGTATCCCTAAGGAGGATCTTCCACTAATCTTTGATGCTCACACCACTTCTAAAATAGAGAAGATTGAAGATCTCAACACCCTCCTTAGCATGGGTTTTAGAGGGGAAGCACTCTCTACAATTACATCAGTAGCAAGGGTAAAGGTGTCTTCTAAGTATGTTGAAGAGACAATTGCAAATGAAATAGATTTTAATGAGGAGGGTAAATCTCCTGTTAAGAAAACTCCAAAGGAGAGAGGGACAACTGTTCGTGTGGAGAATCTTTTTTACAATATTCCTGCACGAAAGAAGCACTTAAAGACATCTCAAACAGAATACAGGAAGATTTATGAATTAATGAATAACTACTACCTTGTTTATCCTAATATTCATTTTATTTTAGAAAAGGATAGTAAAGTTGTCCTAGATCTACCTGCTATAGAAAACTCCAAGAAAGGAGAAATTACAAAGGAAAGAGTCAAAGAGGTTATGAATGAAGACACCTCCAATTTCATTCAAGTATATTATGAGGGTGCGGGTATAAAAATATCTGGGTATGTAGCCCATCCGTCTAACCACAAGAGTTCCAGAGCTAAAGGTTACATGTTTGTAAATGACAGAGCTATTTCAGACAAAGGAATCTACAGAGCTATCCACGAAGGGTATTCTAGGTACATCCCACATGGCCAGAAGGTAGATTTTGTAATTAAGATAGACATGGATCCACAATTTGTAGATGTTAATGTTCACCCAAGAAAAGAAGAAGTCCGTTTTGAAAACCCCTACAGAGTTTACTCCGCCATAGAGAATGCAGTTAAACATACTCTAGAGAAGGAATTGTCTTTTAGGGATATACCAAGTGGTAATGAAGGTAAAATAAGGGATTTTTCTTCATTAAGGGAGAGATTTAATAAAGCATCAACAACATCCTCCAAGAGAGAAAGTATAGAAGAAGGAAGCAGGAAGGAATACGAGAGTAGCAATCTATACTCCTCAGGCAAGTCCATTTCGGTAAAAGACAGTCTATTGTTCTCCAAAGAAATTCTTTCTTCACAAATAAAAGAAGACGATGACCAGAAAGAAAACATTTCTTGGGAAGATGAGATGAATATTAGAAACATATTCCAAATATTTAACAAATATGTAGTTGTAGAATTTACAGATGAGAGACTTTGGGTAATAGACCAACACGCAGCAGCAGAAAGAATAAACTTTGAAAAATTATCCGAAGGTAAAAACGGTTTAGACTTGCAAAATTATCTGGTTCCAGTAGAAATAGATCTTAAAAAAGAAGAGGCAATCTTCTTAGAGGAAGCTCATGATTTCTTTGAAACCATTGGAATAATCTATGAAATTGAGGGGACTAAACTCAAGCTTAAAACAGCACCGACCTCTTTTTCAGAATCTAACTTTGAAGAGATGTTTAACGAAATATTTTCTCTAGAAGATAATATAGAAGACCTAGGAAAGAACTTAGAGAAACGAAGAGATGATCTCTTAGCCACTATATCTTGTCACGGTAGCATAAGAAGTGGACAAAGATTAAGTAGAGAAGAGATGCTAAACTTATTTAAAGAGCTTTCTGATTGTGAAAACCCATATAGTTGTCCTCATGGTCGCCCAGCAATATGGAAGTTAACACTTTCTGAGATAGATAATAATTTTGAAAGAACATACTAATGAAAACAGGCAAACTATATTTAATACCAGTACCAATTTCCGCAAATTATAAATTGTCAGAGACATTGCTTGCTAAGGACTTGGAGAATATTGAAAACTTAGAAAATTTTATTTCTGAAACACCTAAGATTGCCAGAGCATTCCTTAAAGATATCTCTCTAAAGAAGCAGATACAGGACATAAATATCTTTGAATTAAACAAGAATACAAAAGATGATGAACTAGAATCTCTATTAGAACCCCTATTCCAAGGCAAAAATCTAGGTTTAATATCAGATGCAGGAGCACCTTCTATAGCAGATCCAGGACATAGATTAGTTAGAGTTGCCCAAGCTAAAGGTGTTAAGTGTATCCCTCTTGTCGGTCCATCATCTGTTTTCCTTGCACTTATGGCCTCTGGTCTTAATGGTCAAAGTTTCGCTTTTTACGGTTACTTACCAAAGGAGAGAGGGAGCAAGAGAAAAAAGATTAAAACCTTAGAAAGGATTGCTCAGAACACTAAACAGACTCAGATGTTTATGGAAACTCCATACAAAAACCAGAACATGTTAGAAGACATCTTAGATATATGCGAAGAAGAGACTCTCCTTTGTATAGCTCAACAAGTTATGGGTGAGGACGAATACATTGTGACCAAGAGTATAAAAGAGTGGAAGAGAGAAAGGAAGGTTTTGGAGAAAAACCCATGTCTTTTCTTAATTAACATCTAAGGGTGTCTTAAAATAATTTAGTATTAGTAATAAATGTCTGTTTTTATCGGTTCTATACCTAACACAGAGAGAGATGATTTAGAGTTAGCTAAAAGAATTTTAAAGGGACAAGAGAATTTAAAAGGATCTATTGGCAATTTAAGAGAACAACTTCTTAGGCATCTTAGGGAAAATGAAAATTTAGCAGAAATTACAGAAGAAAACATCTTTCTTTTTAATAGAGGTAGAGATTCCATATATTTCTACCTAAAATCTCTTGAATTAAATGAAGAGGATGAAGTCATAGTCCAAGCCTTTACCTGTGTAGCTGTTGTTGCACCAATCCTTTGGAACAAGCTAAAACCTGTTTTTGTAGATATAGATCCTAAAAGTTTCAATATGGACATATCACTTCTTAAAGGGAAGATAACAAATAAGACTAGAGCAATAGTCGTTCAGCACACATTTGGAAACATTGTGGATATGAAGAAGGTAAGAGATCTTGTAGATAAAGCCAATAGGGAAAGGGCAGAAAAGGAGAAAATAAAAATCATCGAGGATTCTGCACATATTTTCCCTTCTGATTTTAAAGGAAAATATTCTACATTAGGTAAATACAGTGATATGTTACTCTTTAGTTTCTCCCAAGACAAAAGTATAAGCTCTACACAGGGAGCTGCAAGTATTATTTTAGACGAAGATGCTCTAGATATCGCCAGGGAGAACTATTCAGAACTACGCAAACCGAGTAAAAAAGAATCTCTATATAACGCAAGATACATTAAACTCTGGTCTTTAATAAAAAAATACTACTTTACAAAAATAATCCCTCGCACAAATATTACAATAGGGAGAGTCTTAATTATCCTCTTTAGGAATTTAGGATTAATAAAAAAACAGGCAAAGGCAGATACAATAGTATTCTCAGGAATAGAGAAGCTTTCTCAAGTGCAAGCTGTTCTTTTAAGTAATCAGCTTAAAAAAGTTTCTAAGATAAATCAAAAGAGAGAGAAGATAACAGAGTTTTACGATACAAACTTGAAAGAGAATTTTGTATTTAAAACAGAAGGAGACCTGCTTCTTAGATATCCCATACTTCTAGAAAATAGGGCAGAGGTGAAGCAGAAGCTTCTAGAGAGGGAGATTATAGTTGGGAATTGGTATAGTTCTCCTGTCCACCCATTATCTGAGGAAGAGCTTGGAAAGGTTGACTACAAACAAGGTTCTTGCCCAATAGCAGAAAGAGTCGGGAAAAACATATTAAATCTTCCTACAAATATTGAAGTAACCGAGGAAGATGCTAAAGAAATTGTTGGAATAGTTAATAATTTTGCAAAACCTCTTAATATCTAATACGATATATTATGTTAAATTTCAAAGAAATAACTGACGATAATACTTGGGATAATCTAGTCCAAACTCTTCCAAACTATTCATTCTTAAACAGTAGTGCAAGGTACAGGTACGAAGAATCTATTGGCACAGAAGTTTTTAGATATGCAATATATAAAGAAGATCAATTCATAGGAATAATTAACTGCTTTATTGGGAAGTCAAAACTTTTTGGGAATTTTTTAGAATGTAAACACTCTCCGATGTTAAAAGAGGGTAGTGAAGAAGAGTGGGGAGAGGTTCTGACTTTTTGTAAGGGTATTGCAAAGGAAAATAGTTGTTTTATGTTAAGGTTTGCTCCTTTGTATAAAGAAAACCAAATATTAAAAACTTTCTATAATAAGAATTCTTTTAAACTTGCTCCCATACATAATGTAGATGCTCTTATCTCTCAGCAGGTAGATTTGACAAAGGATTTGGAAGATTTAAGAAGAGATATGAATAAGACAAAGAGGAATCTTTTGAATCGGCTTCTTAAGAATAAAGAAGAGGTCTCAGTTAAAATATTCAATGATACTTCTCAGTTTGATCTATTTAAAGAGTTGCATGAACAGACTGTAGAATTAAAGGGGTATACAGATAAACCAACCTCTCTGCTTCTTAAGGAGTTAGAAGAGCAGGTTAAAAGGGGTATGTGTTATATGGTTGTGGGATATTACAAGGATAAGCCTATTGGTATCTGGCAATGCACAGTATATGGAGAGCATATGCATCTTTATCAGGCTGCTACAGATACACACTTTAGAGATAAGAATATTAATATTACATATCTTCTTTATTGGGAATGCTTAAAGCTTGGTAAAGAATTAGGATGTAAAGTATTTGATCTGTTTGGTGGTGTTGTCCCAGAAGGGTATGAAGAGAAGAAGCATCCTTGGTCAGGAGTAGGAGCCTTTAAAGAAAGTTTAGGAGGTAAAAAGGTTACATATATGCACAGTAGGGATTACGCTCTAGACAAGATAAAGTACTATATTTACTATATATACTCTTGGTTTAGGACAACTCAAAAGGGTTATACAATTAAGTGGTAAGTGATTTCTAATATAGATTCCTAATCATCTGTAGTTATATATTACGTATGAGTGTTTAGGTTTGGATAGAGAATGGGTGAATTTTACTACCAACTACTTCCACCACCACCGCCAAAGCCACCACCACTACTACCTCCACCAAACCCGCTTCCACCACTTCCTCCATGACTTGAGCGAACACCACCAGCACTATTAGGAGGAACTGATTTAGATTTTACATTTCTACTAATGTCTGAAATAGACGAGACTAATAAGTAGGAATTAAATGCAGAGATATTGCCTTGATACCAAGTAGGAGGTTCCTGATAAATCTCTTTAAACTCTTCACTCCACTTCTTTTCCAGACCAAATATGATGGCATAGGGGAGTAATTTCTCAAAGACACCTCTAAACTTTGTAGGATTATTATGAAACTCTATCCTATGCTTCTCAGCAGTATCTATATACATCTTTAATCCCTCCATTTCGTAATATATCTTATTCCCCTTATCACTTTTTAAATCTATTCTAAACGAGAATATAAAAGAGAGTAAGCCTGAGATCAGAAGACCAATAGACCAACCAGTTGCAGCTATTATAGAAAGGGGAGCAAAAGAGTAAAAACCCAAAAACATAACAATAATCCAAATAGCAGAGAGAGCTCTTTTTAGATTTCTTCTCTTTGTAGAGAAATATTTATCACTGTAGACCTTGTTATCCAACTGTGATGTTATAGTCCTTACAGTTAGATAGAAATTAGAAGAGAACTTGTTAGTTTGGACAGAATTTCCTTCTTTGAACAATCCTTCATACAAAGTTGTCGATTCTGAATAAGAAGGACTTTTGGAGGTTTCATTTTTTAAAAGAAGATACTTTCTCTTTCCTTCCTGCTTTATTGTTATATACCCATCAATTGCCAACTGAATAATTTCCGCAGTTATGTGTTTAGTATCTAATTTTGTTTGGTATATATAACCAGCTAGCAATGGATACAGACCCTCCATTGGTTCATAGTGGGGAATAATCGTTATTTTTTCATTCTTACCCTTTTTCTTAAGAATTGTTAAGAGTAAAAAGAACACAGGTATTGGAAGTAGTATTCCCAGATTACTTAGCAGAAAAGCGGTTCTCTGGCTTCCCGTAGTGTCTTCTAAAGTCCCTTTTGGCATCTTGAGTACAACCGTAAGTCCCTCCCTAGAATTTAGTTGGAAATCTGTTGAAATGGTGACTTCTTTTTCAGAATTGGACTCAAATGAACAATTTGATTCTGTAGAACCTACAGGTCCGGTAAAACATAGCTGATCTGTAATTTCTCCGGGCGTTATTACTCGAGCAGTTGCTTTTTTAATTGGAACAACCCATCCATCACCAGTAATATTTAAATAAAGTTCATCGTAATCATCAAAATAGTTAATGGCATTTTTTAATGTGTAATCTATAACATATACATACTCCCCAATAACCGTGATATCTGGGTCTCCAATCTGAAATATTGCATAACCATTCTTGCTACTTCTTTTGTAGTAATCAAATTTAATATTAGGATTATCAGTACTATAGTAGTAAATATCATTTAAAACTAAAGTTGTAGGTCTTCTAAGTCCTGCTTGTACTTTATAATCCGTTGGAATCTCACGAATAATCCCATGCTTTGGCTGAGGAAATACATAATGTATCTCCTCCCTAATATTGATGTCTGTACTCTCCTCTAGGACAACCTCTGTTTCAAAAAGAGTTATCTCCTCCTGTGCAGATTGAGCATTTACCTCTAAAGCAAAGATGCTAGATAATAGGAGAAAGCCTAAAAAAAAAGATCTTAATACCTTTCTAGTAATGGTCATAATAATTTCTAATAATTAGAATTTTACTTTTACATTCTCTTTCTCTTGTTCTGTTGCCTCAAAGAAGGCAACCTTGGAGAATCCAAAAACTCCTGCTAGAAGATTATTTGGAAATACTGCAATCATAGTATTGAAATCTCTTGCTGCACCATTGTAGAACCTTCTGGACTTCTGGATATTATCCTCAAGGTCTTTCAAGCTACTCTGCAACTCTAAGAAGTTTGTATTTGCCTTTAGTTCTGGGTAATTCTCAGCAACAGCCATTATTTTAGATAATCCCTTTGTAAGTTCTCCCTCAATTTCCATCTTTTCAGATAGCGAACCAGCAGACATTGCTTTTGCTCTCATCTCCGTTATCTCTCTGAAGGTTTCCTTCTCGTGCTTTGCATAACCTTTTACAATCTCAACAAGATTAGGAATCATGTCGTATCTTTGCTTTAAGAAGGTCTCAATATCTGAGGAAGCTTCGTCGACAATAACTCTTTGTTTTGCAAGACGGTTATAAAGCCCAACCAAGAGTGCTGCTATCAAAACCAGGGCTATTATTGCATAAATCATAAAATTAAAAGAATAAATTTATTATCACCATTCTAAATCCTTTTTACTTTCTTTGCAATTTTTTACAAATGTAACTTCCGCTCTCAAAATTTTGGAGATATTTTATACATAAAAATTAACCGTAGAATAAGACTCTTTAAATTTCTTGACAGTATAAATTTTTAACGAGTATTCTGGATTCAGACCTAGAGTAGTTTACAGTAGAAGAATTTATAACATTAGAAAAGAAGTATAGTGCTAGAAAAAATTAGAGCCTGCATAAAATTGAATAAGTCTTGAATTCCGTAGGGTGCAAAAAGCACCCTCTTTTTAATATACGACTAGCTTAAACAAGGGGCATGAATAAGCAAGAAGAAAGAAACTTGAGTCAAGTAAATATAGATAAGGCAGAATTCTCTCCAAGATACGAGAATTGGTTTGAAGCAACTCTCGAAGATCCGACAATGGAAATGCGTCTTAGAACTCTCAAGGATGAGATTTTTGATAACAAGATAACTTCCACAGGAAGAAAATTCTCAGATATTCTATTAACTACAGAAGAATTAGCTGAACAGGGAAGATATGTATTTGGACAAGAAGAAGTTACAGAGTATGAATCTAAGGAATCTCAAAAGAAGAGAGCTAGAACACTAGACAAAGGAGACCTTTTTGAACCAAAGGTCGTCTTAAAGACCATTGTTTCTTCATCACAAAGAGAGAATAGAGAAGAGGGACTTAATCGCCCAGGATACAGGAAAGCGATACAGCAGGAAGTTGTTAAATATCTTGTTACCTCAGGGTGTTCAATAATTGAAGCACTTAGTCTTCTTGCAAAGGGGACACAGCTTGCAACAAACGAAGAGTGGATCACAGAAGAAGAATGGGTCGGAGAGGGCAAATTAGATTCTGAGGAGATAGATGTAAAACTTGCTCGGAAATATGCAGACATATTAGAGATAGATCTAGATGATCTAATTCTTCATCACCAAAGAGTAGAAAAGATAAACTCAAGTGGTCCTACCTATATAAATAAACATGACCAGCATATCGTTCCATCTTCGCAGGGAGGTTTGTCACAGAGACCTGTGGCCATATCTTCGCACTGGTTTGAACATTCTCTTGTTGCAAATGATTCCGCAGAGGCATTGTCAATATTGTTAGCAGAGAAAGAACTTGGTGCAACAGAAGATGAGGAAGCACTAGACAAAATGATAGAACTAACATTTTTTGCTTACCAGATAAACTCTCAAGCTGCAGAGCTTCTTAGAGGTTCCATACCATTATCTCCAAGCCTTTCTACTAAGTATATCCTAGAGAAGAGAAAAGAGATTTGTATAGATGCCAGAGCAATAATAAACAAGACAATCCTTCTAGACCAGAACAATCATTTAGATATTCTCTCAGAAGAAGATATAGAAAGCCTAGTCTCACTGGCAGAGAGGATGAGCAAAACACGAGGAACTCTTGAAAGAGCAGAAAAAGATGAAGAAGATACAGAAGCGAAAGAGGTCTTAACATTTGATGAATCCATCGCGATTGAAAAACTCGAACTAGTTGTTGAACTTCTCGACAGAGATTCTGCAGTTAATAGGCTTAAAACATCATTAGACAGTCTCAGAAGAATAGGAAAAACACCTCGAAGTGGTTTAGAACATATAAGTAAAGAAGAGTTCCAAACAATATTAATGCTTATAAAAAGACTCGAATCAGGACATAAGGCTCTTTATCTGCATGACATGAATGAAGAAGAATATAAAGCTATTCTTTCATTACAGGATGCTCTAGATGATGAAATACTAATTGACATAGCAGTTCCAACAAAGATAAGAAATGTTAGACCTGCGTGGAGATACAGGTTGGATCTAGAATTAATTAGTGATGTTTTAGTAAACCCATATGACGACAAGGGACTCGAAATCAGAATGCTCCTAGATGTCTTACAGGAGCCTGTCTTTGAAAGAATTTTTCCTACAGGGTCTCCTCCTAGAAGAAGTGATTTTACAGAAGAGCAACTTGAGCAAAATAAATATCTCTCAGATAGGGTTTACGGAGACCTTCGTTATGTGGAGGTTTTAGAAGGTCTAATAGCAAATAATATGCTTAATGAATATTATAAATCCTTAGGAGTTGAGAACAAAAAAGAAATGTTAGAGGCAATGTTCCCAAATGAAAATGCAGAAGAGCCTCCTAGTGCGTTGCAGAATGTAGATAAGGCTGCAAAAATAGTATACAGAACGGTGGTCAGCAATAATAAGATTGCAACCATAGGAGACTGTGACCAAGATGGTTTCTTTGCATCAATAAACTGGAGATGGATACTGGAACACGTAGGTGTAGATGATGTAGAACAGAAATTTAACACTAGACTAGAAGGCCATGCTGTTCAGCCTAGAGACTTATTAAACCTTGCTCTTAAAGGGAGTGATCTTATAATTATTAACGACACAGGCTCTAGTGAACAAGATACCAAAACCTTTTCATTAATTAAGAACGGTGTCCAATCTATAGAGGACCTTCTATTCTTTAGAGAAAACATAGAAGGGATACAAGGTTTTAGCAGTTTGACAAAGCACGTACAGAGACAAATTAAAACAAAGTTAACAAGGTTTATTAACGAACATAAGGATGACAAAGATTTAGACTTAACAGAGCTCCTTGAAACAAGGTTTACAACTGGGAAGACATATATCGATGATTCTAACAACAAAAAACCTGAATACAAATCACTTAGTGATTATGCTCCATTAGTTTACTTCCTAGAAGGATTCCCTGATTTGAAAATAATTGTATGTGATCACCATACACCTTCAATAGAGGCTATTGAATACTTCAGAGATAATGAGGATGTAATAATGGTTAATCCCGAATGGGTTCGCAATGGCTACGAAGAGAAATTTATTGAGGAGATGAAACTAGCCCTAAAACCAAATGATAAGGGAGAGGTCAATATCGAAGAGATTAACAAGGTACAAAGAAAATATACTTGTTACCCAGAATCAGACATAGTAGGCACAGTAACGACGGGGAAAGTAATTAAAAGGTTTCTCCAACTATTAACAGATGAGGAGATTGTCAGAGAAGAAGCAACAGAAATTTATTCTCTTGATGCTGAAGCACGCAAGAATAAATATAGAGAGCTTGCTCAAATTGTATCTAAAGGTTCAAAGGAGAGCACAGAGGATTTACCTCTGCCAACAGAGATACATATAATGCTAGACGAGGATACGGATATAGAGTTATCTTTAGAAGGACTCTGGATGGAGAAGGCCCCGATGGACAAGATAACCTCCAGGATTAACCAATCTGTCAGCTCCCTTGGACATTATGTAACTAGAATAAAACAGAACGGTTTAAGCCAAGAGGAGAGCATCACACTACTAAAAGAACTAGAGGCAAAATGGGGGCTAGTTATAAACAACAAGGAAGATTTTCTCAGCTATATAAAGGAAGAAAGTTTTTCTCTAGATAAAGATTCCGTAAGTAATCGGACCATCGACAAAATAGACACTCTTTACAAAAGAAGAATAGAAGAAGTTACAGAGAGTGATATTCTTAGTAAAGGAGAACTTCGCTTTTACTTAGATTATGCAAAAAGACTTCCCAAATCGTTCTTCCTTTTGCCAAAAGATGAAAAGGAAGAATATATTTTACCAACACTATTTAAATTATCTACTGAAATAGATAGGACTGCCGAGATTGAGGCAATAGACGGTAGTTTCTCTATAAATTTAACAGATATCGTTCAAAGAGCATTACTCCCTGACGACAATCCTGACAAGATTCTAAACTTGAGAGACTTAAAGATTCATCTGTTCGACCTAATTGAGCAAGGGTATGACGAAAATGGTGGTATTCCAGAGAACCCAAGAACAGGAGAAGTCCCAGATAAGAGAACAAAGGTTAGATATGAAGGAAACAAAATTTGGAATGAAGTAATAGAGAGATTACAAAAGAGGAAGAGGCTTACACCTATGGAGATGAGAGCTGTTGATTCCTTCTTTAAATATGGTCCATATGGGTTTGAATTTATTAATTTAACAGAAGCTACAGCAACACTAGGAGACGGAGGCTCTGTTGATTTAGGGAAGGGGAGAGAGAACAGAGCAATTGTAAGAAACGGAATGAATGCAATAGAGAAATTCACAGATGATTATTGGGAAGCAACTGGACAAGAAAAGAGTGAATTGAAACGCATACAGCCCGAAATCTTACGACTTATTAGGACGTCTCTAAGAGGGACGCATATTAAGTCTGTTAATTGGCATCTGTCTAGATTACTCACCCATGGAGTTTCTGCATTTGTTAATGCTATGTATAGAAGAGGGAAAGAGGAAAGGTCTGAGAGAGCCAAGGAGTTCTGGACAGAAGCTGCAGATTTTTGTATTCGTAGAAGTGACAATGAGACTACAAGGAGACATAGACATACACTTGTTTATGCTCAGGAGGTTTCTATCGAGAGAAGAGAGGAACTTTTTGAACAGATAGCTAAGGATTTAGATAATAACCATGGTGAATTGGAAAAACCAATAATAATAACTAAACTTGAAGGACGAAAGTATGTAGATCCCACAAAGGGTCTTAGAGGTTTAATAGCGGGTCAGCTTGCAGGTAGGTATGAAAAGCCAACGATGGTTATAGTTGAGGAGAAAGCAGAAACAAATGGTACTGCAGGAAGATACAGTGTATCTTTCAGATTACCAGCTAAGGGAAACGTTGCTGCAGATATGGTTCAGTTAGGGTTGGCAATAAACGAAATCCCAGGAATAAAAATACTGGCACATGGTGGGCATCCAGAAGCTGCAGGAGGAACGTGGGAAGTTAAGGGAGGAAAAGAGAAGTTGCATGAGGTTCTGGACCCAATATTCTTAAAGTATGAGATAGAGAATCCAGACGCAGGAATTGTTAAAGTGGAAGAGGTTATAGAGAGAACAGCACAGAGCTTAGAAGAGGAAGGATGGGGATATCTAGGTGATTACAGAGAGTATGTAAACACTTTTGATGTTGCGGACACTATTGCTGCAAGCATGTATAAGCAAACTAACCCATATGGTGTTAATATGCCAGGGTTAATGATTGAGTTTGAAGATTTAACGGTTGTGAGTAGGTCTAATGGTGTGAAGAATGATGGAGACGAATATTGTAATTTAATGGTTAGGGATAAGAGAGGGAATGTTAAAACGATGAGGCTTTTTAAGAATTTGGCAGATCTAAATCAAATTCATAAGGGTGACACAGTTACACTAAGAGCACAACCGATAATGCGATTAAGAGCACTTGGAGAAGGGAACCTTGAATATAATTGGCCAATACCAGGTGATACTGAACAAAGGATATCTGCCAGTACTGTAGTAGGAGAGAAAGCCAAACCACATTTAGACATCGACAAAATAATGAGCATAAGAAGAGGGAACTAAAACTTCACACGTGATTAACTGATGAAACGAATCGGGGAGACAGGACTTGAACCTGCGGCCTCTGCGTCCCAAACGCAGCGTTCTAGCCATCTGAACTACTCCCCGAAGCTTATGAATTTTATCATAATATCTAAAAAAAGGGGAGAATATCTCTCCCCCATTAAAAATCTTTTTAAGACTTTATTAGAAAGCACCCATTAATTTCAAAGCCCATGGAGAAACTATAGGGATATCAAATCTCTCACCTTTGGAAGCTTTAACCATACCAAGAATTATTACAACCCATATTAATATCATAACAGGCATAGATAATATCCACCCTATAACCGGAATTATGCTTAAAACAAATTCAGCAACACCAAGAATCGCAAATTGAGCAGCCATATATCTCACAAATTTGTCTTCTTTTTCAACAAAGAAAAGGATTAATCCAATCAAAGGGAAACAGGCTAAAATAGCCTTAATCTTACCCGCCTCATTGAATTTAATCTCCTCTAATGTATAGACTTTTTTAGCTTGTTTTTCTTCTGCCATAATAATAAATAGAGATTTTAAATTAATATATACAATTACAGTATAATATTAAAGATAACTTTATGCAAGAGAGATTTTTTTCAAATTATCTCTATAGGTACTTGTATACCTTTTGAGCGTAGGGGTATACTGTCTTATTAAATTATAAATCACAGAGAGAAGATGGGAGGTATACTTACAAAGAAGCAAGAGAAAGTACTTAGAATAATAAGACAGTGCTACCTAGAAAATGGACAAGCTCCATCTTTGGGTGAGTTACAGGAGTTTTTAGGAATATCTACAAAAAGAGGAGTTGTTAACCACTTAATTGCTTTAGAGAAGAAGGGGTATATCATTAGGACGGGAGACCCAAGGGGTATACATATCGTAGATAATGATGAGGAGATAGTATACGACTACCTAATTGGAGTACCTATCTTGGGGTATGCCAATGCGGGAACTCCGCTTGTTAGTGCAGAGGAGGAAAACTTAGGTCATATTAAGATAGATCCTAAGTTAGTAAAAAAGAAGAATGACCTTTTTGCCCTAATTGTTAAAGGCGACTCTATGGATCTGGCAGAGGTAGAAGGTAAAAATATAGAGGAGGGAAGTTACCTAATAGTTCAGAAAAATGCAGAAATTAAAGATGGAGATGTTGTAGTCGCTATTATAGAGAATAGTGCAACTGTTAAAAGATTTAAGAAGGGAGATGGCATGATAACTCTTTACCCAGAATCTACTAATCCTCTTAATCAGCCAATCTTTCTGGATAAAGACACAGATGTTATGTTTAATGGGAAGGTTATAAAAGTTCTAGAAAATCCTATCTAATTTGAACATTCTCTACATACTTTTCTATGGTCTTTTTAATTTCTCCCAGCTCTTTAGTTGTGAATGAGTTTTCTTTAGTCAAAGTAGGTTCTATAGTCTTACCTGGTCTAAAATTCTGTATGTAGTAATTTTTCGCTCCTTTAATCATTTTCCCAATCTCTTCAGCCGATTCAAAGGAATGTAATGGTTTAACATAGGTAGTTCTAAATTCATAATCTAATTCTGAATCCATGATTATCTTAATAGATTTCTCTATCTTCCTAGCTACACCAGGAATCATAGAGTTCTTAACATATCCAACCTTGGGATACTTAACATCCATAGCAATATAATCTATAAGGCCAGTCTCGATAAAATCCTTTAGCTTGTCTGGGAATGTTCCGTTAGTATCTAGCTTTACCAAGAAACCCATATCTTTAACTTTCTTTATGAACGGAAGCAGATCCCTCTGCACTAAAGGCTCTCCTCCAGTTATCACTAAAGCATCTAGTTTTCCTTTTCGAGATTCTAAAAAGGTTAAAACATCATCTTCACTAAAACTTTCACTTTTGTTAAATCCTTCTATAACCAACTCAGGATTGTGACAGTAAGGACACCTTAGATTACAACCATGAGTAAATATTATTGCGGAGATCTTCCCCGGATAATCCAAAAGGGAAGACCTTTCTAAACCAGTAATCTTGAGCATATGCCTATCCCTCACTTATACAGTAGGTTTTCCTATCTGACCATTCTGCTTTTTTCCCAACATTCCATTGAGAAACAGGACTCAGATAACCAACTACACGAGAATAAACCTCGCATCTTTGTCTTGGAACTTTTTTGTTAGACATTGTTTAAATATATAAAAATTTAATTATTTCTCATAAAAAGGCATTCCTTCTTCATAGCCAGCTTCTTGGTCACATGATGGGCAAAACTCATGCTCTCCAGAAATATAACCATGATTGGGACAGACACTGAAAGTCGGAGTTATGGAGAAGTAGGGTAGAGAATAATTCTCACAAACCTTTCTTACCAAGTTTTTGACAGATTCTCCAGTTGGCATCTTCTCTCCGAGGAAGAGGTGTACAACTGTTCCTCCTGTATATTTAGTTTGGAATTCAT
Source organism: Candidatus Dojkabacteria bacterium UBA2177 (assembly GCA_002328805.1). Lineage (GTDB taxonomy): Bacteria > Patescibacteriota > Dojkabacteria > SC72 > SC72 > UBA2177. The sequence continues at coordinate 18,688 of DCVX01000032.1, read as the reverse complement.
CCTGCAAATCTAAAGCTTCAAAAATGTCATCTGTGTAACCAACTGGTAGATGAGTACTGTTTGTGTAGTATGGGGTCTTAGATTTCTGTGCACCAATTTCCGCAGCAGTAATTATATCTTTACCAAACTTTTTTCTGTCTGCTTTTGCAAACTTATAAGTAGTACTTTCTCCAGGGGTAGCTTCTAAATTAAACAAACTGTTAGTTTCTTTCTGATACTCCTTTAACCTTTCTCTCATATGATCCATAATCTCCAAGGCAAATTCTCTTCCTTCTTTTGAGGCAATTCCTTTCTCCTTGTCTTTGAAGAAATTAATCATAGACTCATTCATTCCAAGTATTCCAATAGTATTAAAGTGGTTCTTATAATATTCCTTAAACCTCTTCTTGATATTGTCTAAATAGAAGCGTGAGTATGGATATAACCCAGCATTTATATATCTCTCAATAAACTTTCTCTTAATAACAAGACTCTTCTTAGCCAAATCCATAAGTTCATCTAGTCTCTTGAAATATTCTTCCTTATCTTTACTCAAGTAACCTATACGAGGAAGATTAATTGTAACAACACCAATACTACCTGTAAGAGGATTGGCTCCAAAGAGGCCACCACCTCTTTTCTTAAGTTCTCTGTTGTCGATTCTGAGTCGGCAACAATTATGGGTAATAGTTCCCAATGAATGGACAAAGAGATGATTTTTAGCCAGTTCAATGTCAAAGAAAGAGATTTTTTTATCTAATTTCTTTTTAGATATTTCTTTAACTCTAACTACGTAAAAATCTGAATCTTGAATATATTTACTTTCCTTAGTTTGCGCTTTGTATTTCTCTAAAGCAGCAAAACCAACCATTCTGCTCTTGTTTAGACCAGGTACCAGATATGTAGACTTAGCAAGAAAGCCTGGGACACGATTCGCTATTGTTGGTCCTGCTAATTTACCATCCTTGGCAATCTCATTCTTTTGATGCTGTACATATATCCTTTGACTATTCCCTCTCTCTTTATATGTTACTGGTTTTCCAATTAAGGAATACAGAAGAGTAAGGTCTCTTGCTAGTTCCAAATCATTTATATGAACCTCTTCTCTTTTTTCATAACCATCTCCCTTAAAGTGGTAATCCAAGAAAGCTTCTATGACTGTCTTTGGGGAATTAAAAAGTATGTTTGGTAATCTTCCATACTTTTCAAACCCTGCTTCTTTTAATGTTCGTGCCATCATAGAATCATAGACATAAAGGTAGTAGGTGTTGTATCTAGGATCTTGTTTTTCTTTAGTAGAAACATTAAAACAATCTTTTAATAGCTTTTTAATCTCTTTTAAGTTTTCCTTTGTTTTTGAATTAAATGTAAACTGTAAACCTTTTGGTTCTCCACACAGCTTCATGTTTTTTCTACTCTCTTTCAGATAATTACCATCAGCAACAAAATAGCCAAGAATCTTTGCTACACTCTCATCTAAAATTATATCTTTGGAAATTTTTTGATACTTAGTATTAAATTGATCTGTTTGTTTAAGGTTAAGAAGGTAGTCATTTTTATCAACATCTTTTGCCATTTTGTTTTTAAAGCCCTCCTTGGTTAACACAGGAATTAGATGCTTTGAAGACACCCTAATTTCTTTTCCATCCTCTAAGGTCAATTTAACAAGTTCATCATCTTCAATCCTTAAAAATCTTATAATAGGAACCCATTCTGTTTTTCCACTTTCTAAATCCAATGACAATGCTTCTAACCCTTCATTCTTTTTTATCTTTGCCCAACCGTCTTTATCATATTCTCCACCTCTATGACTTTCTACTAAATCACCAATATTTCCTCTCTTTATATTTCCTCCTTCTTTGTAAACGATTTCTTCTTCGGGATGAAGGCACATGCTCCTAGCATCATCTGGGTTCATATCTGAATTCATGAAATTGGAGAAGTAGGGAATACCATACTTTGCAGTCATCTCCCACACAGGCTTGTATTTAGGATTATTCCAATCAAAATTTTTAGTTATATTGTATGTAGGAATTGGCCAAGAGAATAGTCTTCCTTGAGCATCTCCTTCCATCATAATTTCACAGAAGGCTCTATTAAGCATAGCCATTTCTTTTTCAAAATCTTTATATTTCTCTTTCTGTATTTCCCCACCAATAATTACTCCCTGTTCAGCTAATTGACCACTAGGAACAAGATCCATAGTTATATTTGTAAAAGGTGTATTTCCTGTAATAAAGACCTTACCATTTCTTTTTGCAATTATAGTTTCATTTTTTGTATGTGGACACCAGATTACTCCATCATATTTAACTTTTGTAATCTCTTGTATATAGGTGTTTTTATGTTTAATTAATCGCAGAACATATATTTTCTTTTTCCCTAAAGTTGGTTTTCTTGTAAGAACAGTAAAACCATATCCAGCATTTACAGCTACAATTTGCAGGGCATTTAATATCTCTAAACTAGTTGTAGAAATCTTACAACTTTCATGACCATCGCCCTTGATATATGTATTCAAAAACAATCTAGACTTTTCCAGATTTAAATTAAGAATATCTTTTGGTATGCTCTTAACATTTTCTTTACTCCCAAACCATTTGTGAATAGTTTTTGAACCTTCTGCATTTATTCTAAATCTTACGACAGGTTCTCCTAGTCCCGATTTTTCAGTCTCTGAATATTTAAAACCAAAATGATTTAACAAATTTTTAATTTCATCATAATTTTTTCTGTTCTTTAGTTTAGACTGATAGATAGAAACTCTATAACAACTCCTGTGCTTCCCGTTTTTCCCAATGGAACCCTCACTAATAATCCATGCCATTAAACGTAACTGCTCATCTGATAGATCTACATGACCATTAAGTGTATTGTCGCCTGCTATAGGAATTACAATAGGTGATTTTAATTTTGCAACCTCCTCAATCGGTTCTAAAATATATTTGTCAGAATTGAAGAGTTTTCTAACTACGCGATGCCCAGGAGAAATCAATTGATCCTGAATTCTATTTTTAAGATTGTACATAACACCTTTATACTGACCTTTAAAAACAGACTCGACTTTTTGGTTTTCTATTTCTCCTGTTTCTAAATTAAAAGTTTTTATAAGAATACCCTCTTTTATATCCTCGTACGTTGCCCATCCTTTTGGTGTGAGTATCTGAGTGTCTTCGGACACACACTGGCACCCCACTCTTGTTGGTACATTCATGTTGTAAAGGAATTCCTGCATTTTCTGCTTTACTTGCTTGTAAGTAAGATTGTCATATCTTATAAAGGGTGCAAGATATGTATCAAAACTTGAAAATGCTTGAGCACCTGCAGCTTCATGTTGAAGAGTATAAAGAAAGTTTACAGCTTGTCCCAATGCTGTACTAAAATGCTTTGGAGGAGCACAAGAAATCTTACCCTTTACACCAGTAAAACCCCTAAGAAGTAAGTCTTCTAAACTCCAACCATTACAATACGTTGCTAACATTCCTAAATCATGGATATGGAAATCCTTATCTATATTCGCATTAGAAATCTCTTTGGGATATATACTATGTAACCAGTAGTTGGCCTGGACTGTTGAGGAAATGTAGTGATTTAATCCTTGCCATGAATAGGCCATATTACTGTTTTCATTAACCTGCCAGTCAACCTTGTCTATATAACCGCTTACAAGAGTGTCTGCATCTATAAGTGACTTGATATTCTTAACTTGGTTCTTTAGGTCTACAAACAATTCAAATGCTACAGAAGTCTTTCCATGACCCATATCTATCAAGGTTTGAGTTGTAACAGCTGCAATTTTTTTTGTGGTAACATATTCTTTACCAGAATATTTCTCTTTTAATCTCCTAACTACTTCATCGGCAATCTCATTCGCTCTCTCCCTATCCTCACCTCCAACACTTTCGGCAGCTTTGAATATTCCAGTTGCTAATCTCTCTTTTTGGAATTCAACTATTCTTCCATCTCTCTTCTTGACTTTGAACATCTTGGCAGTTTTCTGGGCAGACATCTTTATATATTAATAATTTAAATTTTTTGTATAACTTTTATTTCATTTACAATTTCATCTAGACTCTTAAAGTCCTTATATACAGATGCGAACCTAATATAAGCTAAAGAATCTTTTGTTTTTAACCAATCCAGAACCATTAAACCAATCTCTTCAGACCTAACAATCTCATCTTTATTAAAAACATACCTCTCAATCTCATCTACAAAGTCTTCGATCTCCTCTTCTGGAATTTTGTCAAGATCGACAGCTTTCTTAATGCCTTTGAGAATTTTCTCAGTATCAAACCTCTCTAAAGAGCCGTCTTTCTTCTCAATACTCAAATCTGCCTTCTCTATCCTCTCATAGGTAGTAAACCTCTTACTGCATTTTAAGCACTCCCGCCTTCTTCTTATAGAGCTATCCTCTTTATTATCTCTTTTATCTACTACTTTTGTTTCTTCGCTACAGCAAAATGGACATTTCATAAAAACAATCACAATATATTGTATGTGGTAAATAACATAATGCAACAGGTTGTATGTGTCAATATCCTGTAGTAAACCCAATTTGGTGTTATTACCTTAAACAAGGGAAGATCTTACAAAACCAAAAAGTCTATTAAAATGACTACAGGGTCATCTATATATCTCCAAGATAAAATATATGGTAATATTTTTATTAACTTATTAACATAATTTCATTAATTCAAAATTTATGATCGTTTCTTTAGAAGAATTTGCAAAAATAAGAGAGGAGAAACTTAAGGGAAAAAAGATAGTTGCTACTTCAATGTTTTTTGACCCACCACATCCTGGACATATATCTTGCATATTAGAATCTAAGAAGTTTGGAGATGTTTTAGTAATAATAATAGATGGAGATACTAGGGCAGCTAACAAGAAAGGAAAAGCTTTTATGCCAGCAGTAGACAGAGCAGAGATAGCAGATGCTATTAAAGGAGTAGATTATGTTGTTATCCATGAGGATCCTGATGCATGGCACTGTGCAGATGCAATAAAGATTGTGAGACCAGATGTATTTACTAAAGGTGGAGATAGAGATGAGAAAAATAGACATGATCCTAAGAGTGGACTTAAATGGGAGGCAGATATTATAGAAGGTTATGGTGGGAGAATAGAGTATGGAGTAGGTAAGGACAAGGTATGGTCCAGTTCTAACTACCTAGAAGAATGGTACCAATTTAAAAAGTCCCAAGCAGAGAATTCAAAAAGAGAGTAGAGAAGAACAAATTAGTGTCTACTAGAATCTTCCTTTAGATAGTAATATATTGAATTAGCTGCTACAGCACCTTCTCCAACGGCAGTTACCACCTGTTGAAGTTTATTTGAATTAGTAGTTGCATCACCAGCCGCCCAGATACCTTCTATACTTGTAGATTGGTCATCTTTAACAATTATATACTGTTTTTCATCTAGTTCTACACCCAATTTAACTGGTAAATCAGCATTTGGTTCAGTTCCTATCTCTATAAATAAAGCACTAACATTAAGATACTGGGAACCGTTAAACTCCTTGCTCAATTTCACTCTCTCGACAGTTCCATCTCCTTCTATTGCAGTCACTACAGTATTTAGGATAATTTCTACATTCTTTTTAGATTTAACATCATCTATCCAAGCAGGTTCCCCTCTAAGCTCATTGCCTCTATAAATAATATAAACTTGTTTTGCAATATCTGCCAACATTGTCGCAGCCATCGTTGCAGCATTACTCCCTCCGACTACACCAACGACCTTCTCTTTACAAAACATAGCATCACAGGTTGCACAATAAGAAACACCTTTTCCTAAATATTCATCCTCTCCAGGAACTGCTAATTTATTCCTTTTTGTTCCTGTAGCAAGTATTATTGTCTTTGCAAGAATCTCTTTTTTATTATCTGTTTCCAATTTAAAGAAATCTCCTTCTCTTTCTACGCTAACAACGCTTTCAGGGGAGATGTTGGCACCGTTTTTCTTTGCTTGTTCATACATCCTTGTCCCAAGCTCTAATCCTGTTATATCTTCTACACCAGGGTAATTACATACCTTGTGAGCATCTGCAATTGTTCCACCTATTTGCTTTCCAAAAACAATATTTTTAAGCTTATACCTACCTGCATAGATACTTGCACTTAAACCGGCTGGTCCTGCACCAATGATAGCAATATCGTATATATTTTCCATAATATTCCTCTGCAACAAGTTAACAAGCTATTGTATCATATAAAGGGGATTATCCAAAAAAAGGGGTTTTAAGGAGGGAATCTGTGTTGTTTAGCATAAAGCTAATATATTTACACAGAGTTCCCTCCCAAAAGATCTATCATTTCATTATTTTCCTTTCTTCTGTAATTGAATGCAATTCCGACCTTGGTGTTTTGTTTCAACCCATTCATAATCAGGCCGAGCATACACCTTACCTTCTTCAAAGCCTCCAAAACAGATTTTCCTGTTTTGATCGAGGAAAAGTTCTAGATCAGAACTCCACTCCCCATATTCTTCTTCACAAACTCTGTCATAGGAATTACCCCAGCATCTTTTGAAGCGATAGGATCCCAAATATTCAGGGTTTGTTTCCTCGAGAACCTCAATTTTGTTCCAAGGAACAGGATTCTCAGAGGAACAAGATGTCAAGAGAACTGGAAGAACAAACAGGAATAAGAAAAACTTTTTGTTAAACATAGCATCTCCTTTTGTTACCTAGTAGGCATGATTAATAACGACACAAAAATATACATAGCAATATATATAAATACCTTAGTGCCGTTATCAATCCAGAGGATATGTCTAGATAGACCTTTTTAAAGAGCGATTATTCCTTATGTTCCAAGACAAAAAGGAATAAACAGGTATTAAACCTATAGTATATTATACCATTTTTGGAAGAATCTAGACAGTTGTACCCCAATCTAGAGTATTTGTTAATATCTCAGGCTTTTTATCTCTTACAATAACCATATATTCAAACATAACACTATTTCCACCATTTACTGTCTTAGCAGACCACCCATCCTCATCTATCTCTATATCAGAAATATCATCTACAACCTGACATTCGACACAGATGACCATACCATCTTCAAGAGGTTGCCCTGTGCCCTTGTCTCCGTATGCGTATATCTCTGGCTCATCATGCAATGTATATCCTATTCCATGACCTACAAACATTCTAAGAGTGTTATAACCATTCTCATTTGCACCCTTCTCCATTTCATATCCCAAATCTCCAACTCTGTTTCCTACTACTGCTTTTTTGACAGCATTCTCGACAGCTTCCCTCCCAGCCTTAAGAAGTTTGGCATTATCTTTACTTGGCTCCCCAATACTCCAAGTCCAACAGTGATCTGTATAGATTTTTTTGTGATATATCCCAAAGTCTATAGAAATCAGATCTCCTTTCTTAAAAGGAATATCCTTAGGAATTCCATGAACAGCGACATCATTTACAGATATACAGGTATTATAGTTATATCCCTTAACTCTTTTAAATGCTGGTTTTACACCATATTTCTTACATAAAAAACCAGCCTGCCTATCTATCTCTAGACCTGTTACACCCTCTCTTATTTCATCTCTTAATTGGGATAAAATCTTTACTGATATCCCTGCAACTTCCCTTAAAATCTTTTCTTCTTTTGGCTTAGTTATTATCATGGCAAATTATACAACATTATTAAAATTAAAAAATTAATTAGTGGTATACTAAAAAATATGCAAAAAGATAAGAAAGAAGAAATATTATACTTCGACACAGAAACAACTGACATCCAGAGCAAAGATATTATTCAACTTGCGATTTTAAAGGAAGATGGAACTACCTTAAATATGTTTTTCAATCCCATACAAAAAGTTAGCTATACAGCAATGGCTATTCATCACTTAACGCCAGAATTTCTCGCAGATTACCCCACATTTGAAGATTCTAAAGTCCCAGAGGACTATAAAGAGAGAGAATTCGCAGGAAAAAACTTAAAAGAATATTTAGAATATCTTGCAAAAGAATATATCTGGGTAGCTCACAATGTGGAATTTGACAAAGAGGTTCTTGAAAGAAAGGGCCTTGAAATCCCCAGAACCATTTGTACCTTCAAATTAGCTAGGAACATGTTTACAGAAGAGAAGAGAGATTTAGAGAGCTATTCGTTACAATATTTAAGATACTATCTTGGTCTTTACAAGAAGGAAGACCTAGATCATAACACGGCACATGATGCACTAAGTGATGTTTACTTTTTAAGAGATCTTTTTAAGTACATACAAAGCAACAGTAAACTTAGTATCGAGAACATGATCCAGATATCTAAAGAACCTGCATATATAAGAAATATTAATTTTGGAAAATATGCTGGCCATTTATTAGCAGATATTGCAAAAGAAGATAGAGGTTATCTTGAATGGATGCTTAATAATATAACAGAGAAGGAAGATCTCAGATGGAACATTGAGAGAGTTTTAGAAACAGGGGGTAGTACATTATTTGATTAAAACAACCAGAATTTCAAATCAAATCAGGTTGAGAGTTTACATATTAAACGACATCAAGTATATTAAAACAACATGCAGACTCAGAGAGTTTCTGTAAAATTTGGTGGGGCATCTGGACAAGGAATAAACACAATAGGGGTTTTACTTGTTAGAGCACTCAAGAGAGATGGGCAGAGAGTTTTTGCCTACAGAGAGTATCCATCCTTAATAAAAGGAGGTGTTGCTTCTTACCAAGTAGACTTGTCAAACAAAGAAATTAATTCTTCTTCAAAATATTGCAACATACTCCTTGCTTTCACACCTAGTTCTTTAAATGAATATTTAAAAGATGTTAAAGAGAACGGAATTATTGTCTACGACCAAAAAGATATTACTCTTACAGATGAGCAGAAACTATATATAGAAAAGAAAAACATTTCCTCAATATTTCTTGATTCTGAGAACATAGCTCTTGAAGCTGGAGGGACAAAGATTATGTCCAATGTTGTTATGCTTGGCTTCCTGTGGAGAATTCTAGAGTTAGAAGTGGAGACATTAGTAAATGTTGTACTAAAACACTTTGAAAATAAAAATATTGATCTTGAAGCTGAAGAAAAGTGTATAAGAGCCGGCTATGATTCTGCTACATTCAGACCAGAATATGCCAAGAAAATAGATGTTCCTAAAAAAGAGTTGTTTAACAATAACAACAGTTATGTAATGACTGGCAATCAGGCAATTGGTTTAGGAGCAATTTCCGCCGGTGTTAGAGCTTACTATGCCTACCCGATGACCCCCTCAACCTCAATATTTAAATATCTAGGGGATAACGCCCAAGAAACTGGGATTTTAGTTAAACAAGCAGAGAATGAAATTACAGCAGTCCAAATGGCAATGGGAAGTATGTACATGGGGACTCGTGCACTAGTAGCTACCTCAGGAGGAGGATTTGACCTCATGTCTGAAACTATCTCCTGTGCAGGGATGTCTGAAACACCTCTTGTTGTTATATTATCCCAAAGAACTGGCGCAGCAACAGGACTACCAACTTGGACAGGTGCATCAGATCTAAATGTAGCACTTAAAGCAAGCCATGGAGAATTTCCAAGGGTAGTTATAGCGACAAGCGATGCTAAATCATCTTATACACTCATCCAGAAGGCTCTTAATATTGCCGAAGTTTATCAATTACCAGTCATACTCCTGATGGAAAAGCAAATCTCTGAATCAATCTTCAATTTCAAAGAGATGCCTAGAGTTGAGAGAATTGAAAGAGGATTAGTAGATAAGGTAGAAAATGATATACAAAGATACCAAATAACAGATACTGGCATATCTCCCAGATGGATTCCCTCCAAGGAGAAGAAACCCTACTTAGCAAATAGTGATGAACATTCAGAAGACGGATCTAGCACAGAAGACTCAGAAGAAACAATAGCAATGACAAATAAAAGATTAAGAAAATTAGAAATTCTAGCAAAAGAATTACCAGAACCAACTCTGTATGGAGATAAAAATGCTAATTTGTTCTTTGTAGGATGGGGGAGTGTAAAAAATGCCGTCTTAGATGCAATTGAAATAGAGAAAGACTCTAGGAAGATAGGCTATCTACATTATGAATATATCTCCCCTCTTAAAACAGAGAAACTGGAAGAGTTAATAGTTGCAAATAAGAGACTAGTCTTAGTTGAAAATAACCAGGCAGGACAATTAGGTAATTATATTAAAGAAAATATTGGGTATGAATTTAAAGAGAGGCTTTTGAAGTATGATGGGAGACCATTCTTTGTAGAAGATATTTTAGATTTCTTAAAAAATTAAATGGGTGTAAAAATAACAGACTACAATTTGCCAAATATCCCAACTTGGTGTCCAGGGTGTGGAAATTTTGCAATACATGCTTCCTTGAAAAAGGCCCTATCTGAATTAGATATATCCCCTACAGAAGTTTTCGTCTCTTTTGACATCGGTTGTAACGGTAATGGTGCAGACTTAATAAACTCATATGGTTTTAAGGGATTACACGGGAGGTCAATACCTTTGGCAGTTGGAGCACACCTTGCGAATAGAAGAATGACAGCAATAGCAGACATTGGGGATGGAGGATGTTTTCATGAGGGATTGGATCACTTAGTTCATACTATTAGATCTAATTACAATATAACAATCTTAATCCACAACAATGCGAATTTTGCACTTACAACCGGACAAGCTACTGTAAGCACTCCCAAAAACAAACCAATGTATGGATTACCTGATGGAACTCCTGAAAGAAATATTAACATTTCCGAATTTATATTAAATCTAGACCCATCATTTTATGCCAGAGCTTATTCAGGCAACCCCTTCCAAATGGGAGAAATTTTCAAGTCTGCAATAGAAAACAAGGGCTGTAGTATTGTAGAAATCCTACAGCTTTGCCCAACATATAATAGGGAGTTCACACCAGAATGGGCTAAAGCAAATATAAAGGAAATTAAAGAAGTGGAGGATTACAATGCCAATTCCATAGAAAGTGCAAGAAGTGTGTTAACTAACAATTCTCCCCTATATACTGGTATAATCTATCAGAACAAGAACCTTCCCACATTCTATGATTCATTAGAATGTAGAAAGAATTCCATAACCGAACTTGTTGATGAAGTTAAAACACACGATATTAAAAAACTTTTAAAATATTTTGAATAACAAATGGAGTCATCAATACTTTCACCTAAATCCATAGCCATAGTAGGTGTTTCCCAAGATTCAGAGAAGATAAGTTCTGTAATTCTCAAAAACTTAATTAATGGTGGATACAATGGGAAAATATATCCTGTTAACCCTAAGTATGAGGAACTGCAAGGTCGAAAAGTTTATCCTAATGTTCTATCTATTCCCGAAGATGTAGATATGGTTTGTATAGCAATTCCTCATCAATTCGTAGAGGATGTCGTTGACCAATGTGTTGAAAAGAAAGTAAAGAGTGTAGTAATAATATCTGCTGGATTTGGCGAAGTTGGTCCTGAAGGAGCGGAATTAGAAGAAAGAATAAGTACAAAATTAAAAAGAGAGAGCATTCGTTTAATAGGACCTAATTGTCTTGGCTTTATAAACAATAAAGCTAAAATCAACCTTACATTTGCAAGAGAGAACCCTGGAGATGGAAAGATAGCATTCATCTCACAATCTGGGGCTTTCTGTACAGCAATATTAGATATGGCATGTGAGAAAGGATTGGGTTTCTCTCATGTTGTATCCATAGGAAATAAAGCTGATATCCATGAGAATGAATTAATGGAACAGTTTGTTGCAGATAACAATATTAAAGCTATTGCTCTTTACCTAGAAGGGTTTAGTGATGGAAAAGAATTTGTCACCTTATCTCAGAAAGCAAAGAAACCAATATTACTAATCGCACCAGGAAGTTCTAAAAAAGCACAAGAAGCAATCTCTTCCCACACAGGCTCTCTTGCATCCTCTTTTGACACAACCATTGCAGCAATAAAGAAGGGCAATATGATATACACAGAGAACTCAGATGAACTCTTTAAACTCATGCGGTTAATAGACTCAGATATAATCCCCACAGGGAAAGGAATAGGAATTGTGTCTAATGCAGGGGGACCAGGAGTAATTGCTGTAGATATGATAGAAAAAAAAGATATGGAAGTTCCAGAGATAGGGGAGAAAACAAGACAGAAGCTTCTTAAGATACTTCCACCAGAGGCAAACATTAAAAATCCTGTAGACATTCTCGGAGATGCAAAAAGTGATAGATATCAAGGAACCATTACAGAACTTCTGAACGAAATTTCTGTAGACAGTATTCTTGTAATCCTAACACCACAGCTTATTACTGAAATAGAGGCAACGGCAAATGTAATTACAGAACTAATGAAGAAGACTTCTAAACCAATATTCTCCTGCTTCCTTGGAGGAAAAGACATAAGAGCAGGAATAAGGATATTAGAAGAAGCAAATGCACCTTGGTTTAAAGATATCCAAGAGGCTATAAGGCTCATTTCTAAGTTGGTGGAATTTGAAGAGAACAAAGAGTTAACAAAAATTGTGAATTCCGATGATTACTTCAAAAAAACCAAATACAAAGAGGAGATAAACAAAGAGATAATTCCAGATAAAAGTAATGTCATCCCAGATGAATTAGGAATTAAAATCCTTGAAGAATTTGGCATAGATATTCCTAGGCAACAGGTCGTCAGTAGTCTAGAGCAGGGTAGGGATTTTGCTTCTACTATTTTTCCTGTGGCTATTAAGGCAACTTCTGAAGATTTAGCACACAAAACAGACTTCAAAGCTCTTTATTTAGACATTAGGAATATTGGTGAATTTGAAGAGAAGTACCAAGAATTAAAAGAGACTGTGATTAAAACAACTGGGAATGTAGCTCCTAAAATCCTAATTCAGGAAATGATTCCTGGTAAGTTGGAATTTTTTATTGGTGCAAATAGAGAGGGTGGTGTAGATATTTATGAAAAAGATGGAAGAGGTTTTGGACATCTTCTTGCAGTAGGACAGGGGGGAATATATACGGAGGTTTATAAAGATATAAGGCATATACTTGTTCCCGAGAACAGAGAAAAGATAGATGTTATTCTCTCTAAAACAAAGATCTCTGAGATAATAGATGGGTATCGTGGAAAACCAGCTCTACCAAGAGAAAAGATTATAGAGCTAATTATGTCTATACAAAAACTTCTTGTATCTTATCCAGAGATTGTTAGTATGGATATAAACCCTGTGATGATAACAGAAGACAGAGCAGTTGTAGTTGATGCTAAGTTTTATGTAGCTAAATAGAAAACCCTCAAGTAACAGAGAACATTATAGAGATATCCATCTTTAAAATATTGTTCTTTTGAAATCTCTCCTTCTTAGTTACTATTTTTATTCAAACTTGCTTCTATAAAACCCATAAATAAAGGATGTGGTTCTAAGAATCTACTCTTTAATTCTGGGTGATACTGCGTTCCAACAAAAAATGGATGCACTTCCTTTGGAAGTTCTATAGCTTCAATTAGCATACCATCTGGACTCTTACCACATAACTTAAAATCTGATTTCTCAAAAATTTCCCTATATTCATTATTAAATTCATATCTATGTCTGTGCCTTTCCATAACAACAGGGAGTTTTGTATAAAGATTATTCTTATATTTTTTATATTGTTCGTAAACAACAGAATCCTTATCTAACCTACATGGCCAAGCTCCTAGACGAATAGTCCCTCCATATTCTTTGTTCTTTAATAACTCTTGTTGTTCCTTCATTAGATGTATAACCTGATTCTGAGATTTAGAATCAACTTCTTGGGAATTAGCATCTTTTAGACCTAGAACATTTCTAGCATATTCAATAGTGGCCATCTGCATACCATAACAGAGACCTAAGTAGGGAATCTTATTCTCTCTAGCAATCTGGACAGCTTTAATCTTTCCTTCAGACCCCCTAGAACCCCAACCCTGAGGAACAATAATACCATCCATCTTTAATATTTCTTCCTGTTTTTTCTTGTCCTTCTCTAAGCCATCTGCAACTATCCAATGGATTGTAGGTTCTACAGAATTCTCCCATGAAGCATGGTTTATTGCTTCTAAAACAGAAACATATGAATCCTTTAGATCAAAATCCCCGCTTTTGTAATATTTCCCTATTATTCCAATGTTTAACTTCTTTTTAGGATTTTTTATTTTCTTAACCTTCTTTTTCCAGTTAGGATAGAGTGGCGTTTTTCCCCTCTCCATATTAAGGGCATCTAGAATCTCCTCCCCAAGATTGGCCTTCCCAAAGTTTAGTGGAATGTCATAGATACAATCTATGTCTGGAGCCGATATCACGTGAGAGGAAGGGATAAAACAGTACTTGCTAATTTTATCAATCCTCTCTTGGTCTAGAGGTTGTTCAGATCTTGCAATTATAAAGTCTGGATGAATACCATAACTATTAAGTTGCTGAACAGATAACTGTGCTGGTTTAGTCTTCATCTCTCCCAACATTGGAGGGATAGGAAGATATGTTACGTGTACATGTATAACGTCCTTAGGGTTAGAGAGCTTCATGAATTTATTTGCAGTAAGCATAAGTCCATTACCAACTTCTCCGACAGTTCCTCCTATTTCAATAATGGTGATATCTGACTTTTCTTTTTTTGCAACTTCTGTTATCCACTCCACTATGTTCTCTGGAATATGATGATCTAAACTTACCCATTTGCCATCAAACTCAAGAGATCTCTCTTTCTTAATGACTCTGTCTAAAACAGCTCCTAGCGTCATAGAATTGGATCTACCAAACGATTGATTCGTAAACCTCTCGTATGTCCCTATATCCATATCTGTTTCAAAACCGTCATCTAAAACAAAGGTCTCTCCATGCTCGAGAGGGTTCATAGTCCCCGCATCGATATTGAGATAAGGATCTGCCTTAATCATGCTGATTTTCCTACCACAAGCTTTGAGGAGAAAACCTATTGAAGCAGCGGAAACACCCTTCCCAATTCCAGAAATTACACCACCAGAGATAAAGATAAATTTTGACATGTACTAGTAGTATTTGAGGTTATTAATCAATCTATCTAAAGCAGATAGACATGTCAAGAATTCTAAAAATCTCTTCTGAAATCAAGATGTTTTGTTTCCATCGACATATTTAAATATTTTTTCTTCTCTCTTTCATCAAGTCTTTCTATGGAATACCTTAACATTGTTCTTGGTATTTTATTTGCATAATTATCCAAAAAAGTTTTTAAAACAGTTTCGTCCTTCTTCCCAACCTCTCTTAACATCCAGCCTAAAGCTTTATGTATTAAGTCATGTTCGTGATGAATAAGCAACTTAGAAAACTTCAAAATATCTTCAAAATCTCCCTGTTTAATAAATGTATATGTAGATACAATTGCAATTCTTTGGTCCCAAAGATTGTCGCTCTTAACAAGATTGTAGAGAATATCTCTTTCTTTCCTTTTCCCTTCTCCTCTCCCCTTGTCTTTAAGAAACTCTCCTACAATTTTAGGTGCAGATACATCTATTAAGTCCCAATTGTTGATCCACTCCCTGTTTTCTAGGTAATAATTGAATATGTCCTCTCTTTCCCCTTGTTTCTTAGAACAGTCCTTTATTCTCCCTGTTCTGTGGTACATATAGGTTAGAGTTATAAGGGCGAATAATCTGTATTCATGTGTCTTATTATGAAGAAAGAAATCTAAGTCTCCTAAATCCAAATATTCCAGATACTTTTTAGAAATCTTCCTTATCTCTGGAGTTCTTATTCCAACAAAAACATCTCCCTGACCATATTCTCCTTTACCTGTTTTGAAAAATCTCTGTGACCCAGTAGCCCTCTCTTTAGAGGAAACTTTTTTAAGGTCTTTTAGGATATTATTTCTTAATTGCTTCTTTGTTGAATTCTGCTTCATATACTCCTAGTTTAAACTGCTCCTTAAGATTTTCTATAGTTACATCTGCATCTGTAAAGTTCTCGAATTTAACATTTGCAGGTGTCTCACTTGTTCTAACTAACAACCACAGTTTATCTGTTACCAGACCCGTAACTACAGCTTGAGAGAGTATTAGAGATTTAATGTCTTGTAGGGAGAAGAAACCATATAACTTCTTCCCATTAAACTCTTGTGCAGGGTGTGTATGCATATTAAATAGATATTCCACAGTTACTTTCTTTGGAGCTTTTTTGTAGTAAACATCTGTTCTCTTTGTAACTTTACCATCTATCATGAGTTCTCTTCTAAGATAACCCTGTCTAGTAGGATGAACAACATAGTGGACTCTTACATCATGGCTACTTCTCACAGATTGGTCGTCTCCTTTAACAACAGAGGTAAGAACTAACTCTCCATCTGCCCAGAAAAGGGCTATAGCCCTCTCCAAGCCATCTCGGTCTGTCTCCTTATATATCCTTAATACGTCTTTCCAAAATTCTTTCGGGAAGGTTATGGAGGAAGGGAGATTGTATGGGAATGGGTAAACACCACTTTCTCTCCAACTAACCATCTTTTTGTAAAAGGAGTAAAAGGATGTAGAGGAATCTGTAGAAAAGAGATTTTTAAATATGTTGAACATAGTAAATATATAATAGCAAGAAAAATAAAAGTCAGCACACACTAAGTTTATAAATCCTTGACCTTCAGTTTTAAACCTGTAATATATATCTAGGGTATTTAACATCAAAGCGGCTGGGCAATGTTAAGGACATTGCTACGAGGCAGGAGTCATCGAGATATCAGCGGATACTCCTAGGCTATATTGTTAGCCTAAAGGTTATAAACAAACTAACAAAATTTTAACCACCAATCCCTCACAGATTTAAACTTAGATTTCTAACACTATTATGTGTGGCATATTCGGCTATTCAGGAAGCAAGAACACGAACGATTTGGTATTTAATGGTTTAAAAAGACTAGAGTATAGGGGTTACGACTCATGGGGTATTGCGGTTTTAGATAAAAATAAAATACACCAATACAAAGATATTGGTCTAGTCCAACAAAACCCGAAACTTAAGAAACTTCCAAAAAGTAATGTGGGTATAGGACATACCAGATGGGCAACTCATGGAGGCGTTACGAAAAATAACGCTCATCCACATATATCTACAAGCAAGGATTTCACTTTGGTTCAGAATGGAATGGTAGAGAACTTTGACACTCTTAAGAAGGAATTAAAAGAAGAGGGTTGCACCTTTAAGTCTCAGACAGATACTGAGGTTATTGTAAAAATGATAGAGAAAGAACTGAAGAAAGGTATCTCTCTAAAGAAAGCGCTAACAAGTGCCTTTAAGAAACTTGAGGGAAGGAATACTGTTGCTCTGCTAGATGCTAAAAGTAACAAGATTTATGCCATAAAGAATGGCTCTCCTTTAGTTTTGGGTGTCGCAAAGGATGGAATATATCTTGCTTCAGATTCTCTTTCCTTTTCACCACATACTAAAAAAATTGTTGTGCTAGATGACTATGACATGGTTGAGATAAACGGGAAGGATCATGTTATTAGTAACATAAAAGACGGAAAGAGAAAGAAACCAGAGGTTAAGACTTTGAAGTATCAGTATGAGGATATAGATAAGGGGAAGTATCCTCACTTTATGCTTAAAGAGATAGTTGAGCAACAAAAGACTATTCTTTATGCTACGGATTATAGTGAGAAAGAACTAGAGCCTCTTGTAAAACAGATAAAGAGATCTAGGAAGGTATATCTTTTGGGTGCTGGGACTGCAGGTTTTGCTGCAGGACAGATTGCTTTCTTCCTAAGAACTATTGCAAATGTTGATGCAATGGAGATTAAGAGTTATGAGTTTAAATCTTATCTTCCTGTTATATCTTCGAAGGATTTAATTATTGCAATCTCTCAAAGCGGTGAGACTGCAGATACCATAGAACCTTTGGAAGTACTCAAAAAGAAGGGTTGTAAGATAGCTAGTATTGTAAATATGTATGGGACTACTATTTCAAGGATGTCGGATTATGAATATTACACTAATGCTGGGCCAGAGATATGTGTAGCATCTACTAAGGTTTTTACTGCACAGTGTGCTTGGGGTTATCTTCTTTCTATGACTTTAATAGGTAAGCATAGGACAGCAAAGAGTAAATTAAAGAAGCTTTCAAGGTCTTTGGATGAGATGTTTACTAAAAAATCTTTTAGCTATATTAAAAATAAAATATGTAAGACCCTAGTAGATAAAGAACACTTCTTCATATTAGGGAAGGGGGAGAATGCCTCTATAGCCTACGAGGGGGCTCTTAAAATAAAGGAGATATCCTACAAGCATGTGGAGGGTTTCTCTGCTGGAGAGTTAAAACACGGTGTAATTGCTTTAATAGAGAAGGGGACTCCTGTTATTGGGATAATACCTTCTGAGGAGCACAGGGAAGATAATAAGGATCTAATAAGTGGTATGGAGCAGGTGAAGGCTAGGGGAGCATTAACAATTGGTATTGGAGCTTCTGAATATTCTGGTTTAGAGATTTTTGACTATTACATTTCTACACCTCAAATTAATACACTAGGAAGTATAGCTAATGTTATTCCTTTTCAATTAATTTCTTACTTTCTGTCTGTGTTACTGGGGAATAATATAGATAAGCCTAGGAATCTTGCAAAATCTGTTACTGTTAAATAGTTAAGATTTACTTTACAATGTAGATATATTTAATCTATTATTTAAATAATTTCTATCATTAAGAATATGCAGGAAGAGGGTGTAAGTAATCAGGGGGAAGCGTTAGATTTAAAGGGTA
>DCVX01000027.1 GCA_002328805.1 Candidatus Dojkabacteria bacterium UBA2177 | reverse complement strand
GTTGGAAAAACTTTAGATTCTGTAGAGATAAGTAATCTTGGTTCTGCAAAGAAAGTGATTGTTAACAAAGAGAAAACAATAATTGTTGAAGGAAAGGGAACAAAGAAAGATTTAGAAGCAAGAGTCAAAGAGATTAAGGCTCAGATAGAAAATACGACCTCCGATTATGATAAAGAGAAATTGCAAGAGAGACTTGCAAAATTAGCAGGAGGAGTTGCTGTTATCAAAGTAGGAGCAGCATCTGAAATAGAGTCTAAAGAAAAGAAGATGAGAATAGAGGATGCTATCAATGCGACAAGAGCTGCGATAGAAGAAGGTGTTGTAGCTGGAGGAGGGTTAGCTCTTCATAATGCTAAAAAGGTTCTAGAGGAGGTAAAGATGGACGATGCTGATGAGCAGTTAGGAATAGAAATCTTAAAGGGTATTCTAAGTGAACCTCTTAAGCAGATTGCTGAAAATGCAGGAGAAGATGGTGCAGTTGTAGCAGCAAATTGCAAGGATAAAACCGGATTCAATGCAAAGACGGGTGAATATGTGAATATGATTGAAGCTGGGATAATAGATCCTGTTAAGGTCACTAGATTAGCTCTTGTGAATGCAGTATCTGTTGGTTCTATGTTAGTTACCACAGAAGCCGTTGTTGCTGATATCCCAGAGGAGAAGGATGAGAATGCATCTGCAATGCAAGGTGGAATGGGAGGAATGCAAGGGATGATGTAATCTCTTCTTCTAAAACAAATCTTCCCAAACAAATCTTCTAAAATAAATAAGGGAGGCAAGGCCTCCCTTTTACATCTTCTTTATTTTTTATTAGAGATGATATCTATCCAATTATCCTTTAGCCAGGCATCTGCTCTCTTTTGTTCTTCTAACAAGCCCCTGTTTGCAAGTTCCTTATCTATAATATTTCCTTGATGAGGATTTTTAAATCTCTTCTGTAAGGGAGAGCTAAAACCATGTGTGTAATGGCACAATTCATGAGCAATAGTTGCTCTAACAACGAACTCGGGAATACTCTCATCTTGGAAATATCTTGTAACAGTTATCACAGTAATACTCTTGTCATCTTGTATTTCATAATCCTCTTTCCGTCTTCTTAGCAATCCCTTTATTCTAGTTCCTTCAGTTGCAAGTTTAATACTTCCTAATTGTCTTCTAGAGTATTTACCATACTTGATTAGAACTAAGTTCCTTCTAGGAACATCACAAAAATGATTCTCCCAGAGTTCATACAATAAATTTTCTAAAAATTTCTCATTTCTCATTTTCCTGTTTCTTTAAGCATGCTATCATATTCTAATGATTGTACAAAAATTTAAGGATAAATTGTTTGCATTAAGAAAAACCCTAGGGTTTATATACTCTCGTTACACATTCGCAGCAGTAGGTAGAGATCTTATGTTCCTGTTATCTACAGGTGCAGAAATTTACGGAATTACTGTGCTTGGTAAATTTATAGACGAGACAGCACAAATCCTCTTGAATTGGAATAAGTTTGATCTCAACACTTATTTGGGAACAGACTCATTCTACTACCTTCTTATCCTACTTCTCCTTTGGGTTGTATCACAGATATGCACACAAGGTAGGGAATATTTATATAATGTAATAAACGAAAATGTATGGAAAGATTCCCAAAGGGAAATGTTGGCTAAAGTGTCAGGGGCAAATCTAGAAGATGTTGAGAAAGAGGAATTCCAGGATTATTTGGTATTTGTTCCTTCATACTCTATATCTAGGATAACATCTGCCTATGACAACTTCTCTACAATACTGAGCAATGTAATTAGATTAGTAAGTGCTTTTGTTATTCTGTTTGGAACTGTTGGTTGGACAGCTTTGCTATTACTGCTTTTCGTAATCCCAGAAACAATAGTTGTACACATAAGGAGGAAACAACTTAAGGATTATCGAGATGAGGAAGTTGGTAGATTAAAGTACCTTAATTATGTCCAGAACTTAGGACTGGGGATTTCTAATTTCGCAGAGCTCAGAGTTAACAACATATATTCCTATTTAAGAAGGAAATACAAAGAAGAGTACCAAGAATTTGTTGAGGGCTTGTTAAATAAATTGTTTAGCTTCCATAAGGATAAAACATCTTTTTCAATAATTGGGCAATTTATGAAATACGGATACATCGTTTACGTTTTATCCGTAGCTGTAGCTAAAAGATTAACAATAGGTACTTTTAAGGCACTTTACGACTATGTGGATGTTATTTACAGTAGTACATTTAGGGTTATTAATTCACTTTCTTTAATGTTTAATAATCTTGAATACACAGATGAGTATTTTAAGTTAGTTGAATATAAAGGTTTTGGAGATTACAAGCATGGGGATGTCAAATTGGAGGAGGGAGCCCCATCATTAGAGTTCAAGAATTTAACCTTTGAATACCCAGATGATCCTGGAACTAAGATTTTAAGGAATTTAAATATTAAGATAGAACCCGGAGAGAAAGTTGCCTTCTTTGGAGGGGATGGATCTGGGAAAACAACAACTGTAAAA
This sequence comes from Candidatus Dojkabacteria bacterium UBA2177, assembly GCA_002328805.1. Classification (GTDB taxonomy): domain Bacteria; phylum Patescibacteriota; class Dojkabacteria; order SC72; family SC72; genus UBA2177. The sequence goes on along the minus strand of DCVX01000027.1, from coordinate 26,100 downwards.
ATATTAACAGGCTTATACAGAGTTAAGGAGAATCAGTATCTGATAGATGGTCATGATATACAGGAACTCGACAGGAAACAATTAAAGCAGAAGCTTTCTGTTATGTTCCAAGATTTCATTTACTACCATTTTAGTCTAATAGAGAATGTTGTTATCTCAGGACAGAGGAAAAATGTTAATAAAGATCTCTACAAAAAGGTAATTGAAATTACAGGAGTTAAGAAATTCAAAAGGGAGATTAACCTTCAGGACAAGAGTGTTCTAGGAAAGACATTTCCTTCAGGAAAAGAACTCTCTCCAGGGTATTGGCAGAGACTCTCTATAGCTAGAACTCTTTACAGGAACAAGAATATATTTATTATGGATGAGCCTTTTACCTTTATAGATGACATCTCTGCTAGAGATATTCTTGGAAGAATTTTTGACTTCCTTGGAGAGGATAGATCCATGATTTATATAACGAGGAGTGTAAGCCTCTTGAAAAACTTTGACCGCATATACTATTTTGACAAGGGTAGAGTTGTAGAATCTGGGACATGGGATGAACTTATGAAGAAGAAGGGAAAGTTATATACCGAAATCCAGAACAAGGATAGTGAATAGTTGAAAGGCTCAACCTGTAGTTTTTCTCAATATAATGGTAAAATACGAGGCATAAATGAAGATATTAGACGGAAAAAAGACATCTCAGAAAATATTTGATGATATCTCCTCCAAGGTTGAAAGAATTGCTTTGGATGGAAAACGAGTCCCCAGATTGGACCTAATTTTGGTAGGTGATGATTTCGCAAGTGTTAAATATGTTCAAATTAAGGAGCAAAAGGCAAGAGAATTGGGAATAGAGTGCCAGACACATCATTTGAAGCAAGATTCTACAACTGAGGAAGTTGTAAATCTTGTTAAAACTCTAAATGCTTTTGATGATGTAGATGGATTTATGGTCCAATTACCTCTTCCTGACCATATAGATACAAACACTGTTTTGGAGAGTATAGAACCAAGGAAGGATGTAGATGGTTTAACTTCTGTTAACCTAGGAAGACTTTTCCAGAATGACCCAAAAGCTATCCCACCAGCAACTCCCCTTGGGATAATGAAGCTTCTAGATGAATATGAGATAGATCCTTTTGGTAAAAGGGTTGTTATTTTAGGCTCTAGCAACATAGTAGGAGTTCCTCTCGGAGCTATATTATTAAGGAGGGACTCTACAGTGACAATATGTAATTCAAAAACTCCTAATATTCAGGAAGTTGCAAGGACAGCAGACATTCTAATATCTGCAACTGGGACCCCACTTCTTGTTAAGTCAGAATTTCTTAAAGAAGGAGTTGTTGTTATTGATGTAGGCTCAAATAAGCATCCAGAAACAGGGAAGTTGGTTGGGGATGTAGATTGGGAAGATGTTCAGGGAATTCCTTTATACATAACCCCTGTTCCAGGTGGAGTTGGACCAATGACAGTAGCTTCTTTAATGTTAAATCTAATGAACTGCTATGAACAAAATAAAAGATAAAAGGGTATCAACCTATTTAGAGAAAGAGAAGAGAAGGCAGTTAGAGGGTTTAGAACTAGTAGCCTCAGAGAATTATGTTTCTGAAGATGTCCTTGCATGTATGGGTTCTATTCTCACGAATAAGTATTCTGAGGGTTATGCTGGGAAAAGATATTACAAAGGGAATCAATATATAGATGAAATAGAGAAATTGGCTATAGAGAGAGCCAAGGATCTTTTTGGTGCAGAACATGTAAATGTTCAACCATACTCAGGGTCTCCTGCTAATTTGGCAGTACATTTTGCCCTACTAGAACCAGGGGATAGAACTTTAGGGATGTCCTTAGATGCAGGGGGTCATTTAACACACGGCTTTAAAGTCTCGATTTCTGGTAAATATTACGACTCTGTAAGTTACGGAGTAGATAATAACGGCTATATAGATTACGACGAAGTAAGGAAATTGGCCAAGGATCATAAACCAAAGTTAATATGGGCAGGTTTCTCGGCATATTCCAGAATAGTAGATTGGTCCGAATTTAGAAAAATAGCAGATGAAGTTGGAGCCTTTTTTGTTGCAGATATCGCACATGTGGCTGGATTGGTTGCTGCAGGGGAGTATCCATCTCCAATAGGGATTGCAGATGTAGTCACTACAACCACGCATAAGACTCTAAGAGGCCCTAGAGGAGCCATAATTATGTCAAAGGAGGAATTAGGGGAGAAGATAGATAAAGCTGTCTTTCCAGGCCTTCAGGGAGGTCCTCATAACCATATAACAGCCGCTATAGCAGTTGCTTTAAAAGAAGCATCAACCAAGGAGTTTAAAGAATATTCTAGGCAGGTTATTAAGAACGCAAAGGTTCTTTCAGAGGAACTTATGAAAAGAGGTTACAAGATTGTCTCTGGAGGAACAGATAACCACCTTTTTCTTGTCGATTTGTCTAATTCAAAAGGTCTAGAAAATCTGGGAGGAGAACTAGCCTCTACTTTACTAGAAGGTGCCAACATTACATTAAACAAGAATTCAATTCCAAATGATCCCAGAAAACCATGGGATCCTTCTGGTATTAGAATTGGAACTCCAGCATTAACTACTAGAGGAATGAAAGAGGAGGAGATGGTTAAAGTAGCAGAATATATCGACAGAGTATTAAAGAACAGGGAGGACGAATCTGTAATTAAGAAAACAAAAGAAGATGTTAAAAACTTTGCTTTCAAATTCCCGATACCGGGGATAAGAGTGTAATAAACTTTTAATAATAAAAAATGAAGTTAAGCTTTAGAAAAGATCTACACATTGCAACTTTAAGATCCGAAGCCCCTTGGAATAAATTCAAAATGCAAACCCTTCTTCAGAACACGGAAAGGAAGCAACCTTCTATCAACGCATATTTAGGAGCGAGATATAGCAGGTCAGCAGATTCAATACTAGATATTGCTTCAGAGATTATGAGGGAGAACACCGATGCTGCAGAAAGGTTAGAGAAGATATTTGCTGGTTATGGTCACAAATCTGTAGGAGATATGGCTGACCTTTTTGTTTGTTTAGAAAATGTTCCGATATATCTAGAGACTAAGATGTTTTATTCCTGTCCAGTAATATCTGGGCAAGGGAGGTCTACAAGATACCAGAATTTTCAGGATCCTAACTTTGTTAAAATTCCTAATGAAGTTTGTAAGAATCGAGAAGTTAGTAGGGAGTATGAGAGGATAATCCTGAAACAGATGAAGGATTACAGAGAGATGTTAGGTCCAACAAGGGATGCTCTTAAGAAGCATTTTAGAATAAATGAGGAGAGTAAACAGGAGATTTCAGCTCTTCAAGCGAGGACATTTGATACTACTAGATATTTCCTCCCATATGGACTAAGTACAAGTACTGCTTATTTAATGTCTGCTAGAAGTTGGTCGGATGCTATTAGCTTTATGTGTGCAAGTGATACTGTGGTAGAGAATGAGGTTGCAAGTATGCTTCTAAATCTCTTAGGAGAATCTAAGCTTGAAGCAAGGGGTTATATTAGGGAAGCGGATGGTTTAATAAGGCATACAGATGCTAATTGTTGTAGAAAAAATTCAACAGAAAAGATTTTGGAATATATGAAGGAGAGTTTTTCCTCAGAACAAAAGAGGGAGATTCCTGAAAGTGAAAGCTATTCTGTGGAAGTGTCATACTCTCCTGATTGTATGGAGTCTCTGGTATCTCATTATGAATATTTAATAAACCCACTAGGTTCTAAAGAAGAGTTTGAATTTTCAGAGGAGGATCAAGAGAAGTTTGGAGAAATAATATTTGAATTGCACGATCATTATAACCAGCTTGGGAATATTGGTCAGTCTGGAGCAATAAAGATTGAGGGATTTGCTACTCTTGGAACACTAAAAGATCTTAATAGGCATAGGAGTCTTGAGAGATTTATTCCTTTACTACATGACCAGATTGATATGGACAAAGAATTAGATAGAAGAAGTGATCAATGTTTCTATCTTTGTAATTACTTGGATATAGGGTCTCTTTCAAAAGTTAAAAAAGAGTATATAAGGAGATTAGCTGATACTTATGACAGGATAAAAGGCTGGAGAGAGATGGCAAAGCAACATCTTTCTAAGGAAGTGTGTGATGAGTTCACGAAATATCTTTTGCCTCATGCTCATGCAACCAAGTATATATTTTACGGATCATTTGATGATCTTCAATATCTGATAAACTTAAGGAGTAGAAATGGAGGGCATATCTCTTACAGGGTTTTGGTATATGAATGGTTAAGGAATCTAAATTATATAGATCCTATCTGGAGGCCATTATTGAGAAAGGTTATTGAACCTAGGGTAGATGATAAGCACCAGTTTGTGGACAGGAGTTAGGGGAGGAGAGGGTAGTTAAAAATTTCTATATTTTATAAAACAGTAAATTAAATTTTTATTCAGTAAATATGATTCTTTCAGATAAGACAATAAAAGCGAAAATAAAAAGTCAAGAGATTGTAATAGATCCTTTCTCAGAAGAATTTTTACAACCTGCATCTTATGATTTGCATCTAGATAAATTCTTTCTTCTTTTTAACAAAGAGAGTGTAGGAATTGTAGATGTTAAAGATAAGCCTGAGAATTTAATGAAGGAAATAGAGGTGAATGAGAAAGAAGGTTTTATTATTCACCCAGGTGAGTTTGTTCTAGCAAATGTTAAAGAGATAACAGGTGTGGACTCTAAGCATGTCGGTCGTCTAGAAGGAAAGAGTTCCCTAGGAAGGTTAGGTCTAATAGTACATGCTACAGCAGGGTTCTTAGATCCTGGGAACAAATTAAGATTGACTCTTGAATTAGCGAATGTTTCTCCTATACCAATAAAGATATATCCTGGGATGAAGATTGCACAGATAGCATTTGAAACTTTGGATAAGGATTGTGAGAGACCATATGGGAGCAAGGGCCTGAACAGTAAATACTTGGGAGATCTCAAAGTCAAAGGTAGTGAAATGTGGAGGAACTTTAACTAAATTCCCCCACTTATTCTCATATTACATTGTTGGTGGTACAGGAGGTATCTCTTCTGGGGTATTATCTGTACTTGGATTCTGTTGTAATGTTATTGGCGGTACTTGTGGCTGTGATTCTGGTTGTGTAGGTTGCTGTGGGGTTGCTGTCTCCATTGGCTGTTGTGTAGGTATAACTCCTCCGTTTATTTGATTTATTTGTCCATTAATACTCTCTTGAAAATCTTGCATCATTCCCCCTTCTGTTTCTGGTCCAGAGGTTACAGGGTTCATTTCTTGTGCTGGATTGGTCTGTGGCTGTGGAGCCTCTGGCATAATATTCTCAGGACCCTCTTGTTGTGGGGTAGAAAATCCTGTGGAAAAAGGAACACCTTGGTTAGGTTGTTGGATCTCGGGCGTTTCTGTCTGTTGCATCTCCTGAGGAGTGTTATCTCCCATAGCTGTTGGAATAGAAGATTCTCTCTGAAGAATTTCTTGTAAATCTTCCTCTTGAGAAGCACTCGAGATAGGTGGAGTATTTTGTTGTGGAGGTGTGTATGCTGGCTGTGCTGATGCTTGTGGTGCATTTTGACTCATAGGGATAGGTGCTGGAGCAGGTTCTTGAGTTGAAGTTTGTTGCATTGGAGCACTGTTTGGATTGTTGACCATGTCTTTTAGTAATCTCTCGCTCTGTTGCTCTCCTCCCATATCTGGTGATATCTGGTTTGAATCACCTTTTTCCTCTTTCTTTACCTTAGGCTCATTCGGATCTTTCTTTCTAAGTAAGATAACCACGATACTAATAAGTAAGATTACAGAGCCTGCAATAAGGACATAAGGTAAGTATTCAGTTATGCTACTTAATAAGTCTCCATCAGTAGTTGTAGTGGGGGTATCTGTTGTTACGATAACATCTTCCCCTGTTATTGGAGTTTCAGTTGTTGTTGGTAGTTCCTCTCCTGTTGTGGTGAAATCTTCAGTTGGAGATCCTGTACTTGTTTGTTCAAGTCTAACAGTCTGTCCTAGGGTAAGTGTACCAAGATCCATCTCGTCGGATTCGACGACCTCAAAAGTTACAGGAGTGTCTCCTGTTGAATTAAAGGCTATATTAGCGAGAATACCATCTAAAGCTGTTGCGGAATCAAGAGTGCATGTAACGACCACGGTGTTTGTAGTATTTTGAGATTCTGTGTAACCTAATTCTGCACACGTCACATCGCCCTCCGTAACACCTGTTATTTCCACACCCTCAGAATAACTTATTGGGAGAGAGATACTTTCTAATGTGTCAGTTTCTGTATCTATCCCAATTGCTACGGTTCCAGTGCCAGCTTCTCTCAATGTAATATTTACAGCAGCATATGTTGCAAATGGGAACATAAAGATTGCAGAGGCGACGAAAAGGGAAAATATTTTTTTCATAATAAAGGCAGTTTATATTATCTTTCTTAAGATTATCATGTGTAGTTTTTAATATCAATAGTATGTAGTAAAAGTTTGACTTAATCTTATTATGAATATACACTTTAGAAGTATATTAAACCTGCTTAAATATGGAATCTTCTAATAATTATAACCAAGCAAACACCCCTGTTGTTAATGACGCTCTAGAGGAAAGCTTCAGAGAGGTTCAAGCACTCGAAGCAAAGTTATCTTCTGCAGATCTTCCAGAGAGGTTGAAAGAAGAAGCAATGATGAGTGTATCAAGGCTTAAGAGAATGTTTAAATTAGGTGGGTATAGTGCAGAGTTTGAAACTGTAAGTAAATATATAGACTGGATAACAAGAATCCCTTGGGGTGTAGTAAGTGAAGACAATTTAGACATTCACAGAGCCAAGAAGATTATGGATGAAAGTCACCATGGTATGGATAATATTAAGGATCTGATTCTTGATTATATAGCAACAATGCAACTACAGAGTTTAGGTGGAGTAGAAAGACTAAGAAAGGATATTATTCCTTCACAAGTGCAGTATCAGAATAATGTTCCTCAAGGGATGCAAAACAAACCAATGAGTCAGGAGGTTCAAATGGGTATGTTAAGAAGCTCTTCGGCCAATGCTCCAGTCTTTCTTTTTGTAGGTCTACAGGGTGTAGGTAAAACTTCTATCGCAAAGTCCATAGCACAGTCTATGGGGAGAAAGTTCTCCCGTATTTCTTTGGGAGCAATAGGGGATGTTAGAACTTTAAGAGGGTCTCCTAGGTATTCTCCAGATGCAGAGCCTGGTCAAATAATCAAGTCTCTGGTTAGATGTGGGACTATGAATCCCGTAATACTTTTAGATGAGATAGAGAAGTCTAGTGGCAATAAGGGTCTCCTTAGTGACATTATGGCTGTGCTTCTTGAGATATTGGATTCTGAACAGAACTCCACTTTTCTAGATCACTATATTGACTATCCAGTAGATCTCTCTAACGTTTTTTTCATCTGTACAGCAAATAACCTGGGAGGTCTTTCTGCAGCATTATTAGACCGTGTAGAAGTTATTCGTTTTACTAGTTACTCTGATCAAGAGAAGGAAGTAATTGGTAAGGAATATATCCTTCCAAGAGTTCTTAAGAATCTTAATATGTCTCCAGAATATATAAAGATAGAGGAAGAGGTATGGCCATTAATAATTAGGCCTGTTGGATTCGATGCTGGTATTAGACAGTTGGAAAGAAATATTACAACGATTGTAAGAAGTGCTGCAAGAATGATTGTTGAAGGGAAGCCTTTGCCTATTGTTATAAATAGCTCAAACCTAACTGATTATGTTCTTGCTGATCAAGGGCCACTTAGTTAGTAATCTGGTAGGAAGTTGACGATAAGAGATGATGAGAATAGGAAACTTTGTAAGGAATCATATTCCCCTAAATGGATTTGAAAGCCTAAGAGAGGAAACAGCCTTTCTAACTTTGGGACTTTCTCTTCCTATGGTGAGAACATTTGGTCTATTTTGTTTCTTCTCCTCAGCTTCTGATAGTAAGGAGAGGTCCATCCCTTGCTGAATTGGGTCTATTTCTTGGGGATTGATAGCTTCAGTTACTAGGTAATTGGAAACTTCAACATCTTTATTTTTATCTATATTAGAGTTGCTCATTATTATCCTCTGGATAGCTTTCAATTAATCCCTGTGGAGTTAAGTGTTTTTTCCCTTTCTGAATATCTTCACGAGATTGTATTGCTTGACCAGAGAGAGTGTTATCCTTAATCTTGTCTAAAACAGTTTTCTCTCTTTCGAATTTGTCTGGGTTTAGTTGCTCTTCTTGCTCCTTTAATCTTTTCTCTATCTCTTTTTGGTATTCTGCCCTTTCCATTTGTATAGTACTCTTCTGACCCTCTGTTCGCTTAACAGCCTCCTCAATTATTTCCTCCTGCCTTGTTAGGCCCTTCCTGTCCTTCATTGGTCTCTGTTCTGTTGGAGGTTCAAATATTTCAGATAAGTCATCTATTGTTCTAGTATCTGTTTGTCCTTCTTTGGCTCTGAGTTTCTCTAAGTCTCTAGGATCAGAGGTTATTAATTCATGTTCAGAAACACTAGATAGCACTTGGATTCCTACATGGTTAGAGCCTGCAAAGAATAGTCCTTGTCCTTGGTCACAGCTGAGTAGGAAGTTTTTCTCTCCGTCTGAGAGATTAAAGACCTGTTGTAGTTTTTCTACCGCTGTTGGACTCTGCATCATGAGCATCTGTATAGAAGAGTTGGAGATGATTGCTTTCCCCATATCATTGTTTAAGAAGTCTGCAACATCCTGGGTTATTGTTGATAATCCAAGGTAATATTTTCTTGCTCTTTTTGCAATGGAATACATGAACTTAGCAGAGTCTTCTGATTGCATCATGTACCAGGCCTCATCTACTATCAGTAACCTTCTTTTTCTTTCTTTTCTAATCTTGGTCCATATGAAGTCCAGCATGAGATACATAGCAAGGGGTTTTAATTCTTCCTGCAGGTCTCTAACACTAAAGACTGTAAAGGGATTATTTATCTCAAAGTTACTTGCTTCATTGAAAACTCCAGCACCACTCCCAATTATGTATTTCTCTAATCTTCTAGCCAAATCATGTGCTTCTGTCTCCGCCATTCCCTTTAGGACTTTGTATAAATCTTCCAGAAGGGGAGGGGTTTTGGTTTGTGTGTCAGGATCAAAAGTTATTCCTTTCTCTCGGTATGTAAGTATAAGGGCTCGGTCTAAAATGGAGCTCTCTATATTAGAAAGTTCTCCAAGCATAACCTTGAAGAAGCCTTGTAGAGCTAGTAGTTTCATCCTCAGCTCATCATCCCCTTCTTCTTTAACTCCCGAAAGTTCAAAGGGGTTCATCTTATTTCCTTTATCTTGGGAAAAGGAAATGTAGGCTCCATTCACAGCCTTGGCCAAGCTCTCGTACTCTCTCTCTGGGTCAATGATGAGAATCTCTGTTCCAAGCATCATGCTTCTTACGGCCTCTAGTTTAACAAAATAGCTTTTTCCAGCTCCAGATTTTGCAAAGACAACAGCATTAGCGTTCTCTAAGTCGAAACGGTCGAAAATCACTAAACTTCTATTATGTAGATTTAACCCATACATAATTCCATGATCCATGGTAAGTTCTGATGTTACGAATGGGAATGTTGTTGCAAGTGAGGTAGTATCCATATTTCTAGTTATGTACATACTATCTAACCCAAGTGGTTGTGAACTTATAAACCCTTGCTCCTGTTGTAATGTCGCAGGTTTTGCGGTTACATTTATGGCTGCTAGTGTGGATGTTACATTCCTGGAAATTTTCTCAAGAGTATCTTTGTCTTTTGCATAGAGTGTTATATACATAGAGAAGTGGAAGAATTTTTCTGTCCCTTCTGCGATGGAATCCTGTAGCTGTTGGGCATCCGCCAAAGCTACCTTCAGCGAAGGATCTACAACTTTTCTATCTTCCATTTGGGAATATAGGGTAGCCTCCATCTCGCCAATTTTCTTTTTAAGCTTTTCTAGGATAGTTTTATTATCTACGGGATAGTAGAAAGTGCTTATTCTCAGAGAGTGTTCGAAATTGATTATTGGAGAGAGCCAATTAGGTCCAACAAATCTAGGGTAACCACTCACAAATAATGTTCTAAAGAAATAGTCTCCAATCTCCAAATGATTGAAATCTACTTCTAGATCTATTGGAGCTATTATGTCCTGTATGGACATGTCTGAGGGGATTAGTTCCCTAACACCATGTGGGTCATTATCTACATAGTTGGTCTCTTCAACAGTTTCCTCTACTTCCTTTTCTTCCTCTTTCTCATTGGATTTCCCTAGTAATTCTGTAAGGTTATCCATAAAATTCGTGATAATATTCCCCTTCTTCTTTTTTTCTTCCTCTTCTAATGGCTTTGTGTCATCATATCTGTTTTTATCTTCTTCTTGGGTGTTTTGTACTTCCTCTTTGAGTTTAGATACCTCTTGTTGAAATTCTGTATATTTCTCTCCCGTTGTTTTGAACTGCTCGGAATGTTGTTCCAACTTTTGAGTGGTCTTCGTTTCAAATGATTGATTGTAGTTGTTATTTATTTCATCCATTATTCTTCATCAGGGTTATATATTGTATAGAATTCAGATAATAGTTCCTTAGTCGTCAACTGGTGGCCGAAGAGACCCATTCTACTAAGTTGTTTAAGGATGTGATCTCTCTTTGGGAATAGAAATATCTTTGCTTTTTCTAACAATTGGTCTGTTTTCATCTGACTTGTTTTTTCCTGTTCTTCTTTGTTTTTCTTGGAGTCTAGGATATTAGCTCCTGGTATAGGTGCTCCTGGGCTATATGGAATTACTATGAAAAAGTTTTTGTCTAGGACATCATTTTGAACAATTAATTTCTGAACGAAGTTTGTATATATATTTAACTGTTTTTTAAGCCCTTCACTCATCTGTTTCTGGTCCATACTGGTTTTTAGATAATCTATATAGTTGGAAATATCTATTCTCTTTGTTCTAATGAGAATCTGTATTCTGAAATTAAGAGAGTTTAGGAGTCCAGCAAATGCATATATCTTATTATCCTGTTCATACTCTGCAAGAAGATCAAAGTTGATGGAGGAAGTTTGTATAACCATTGCCACACTTCCTTGTGTAGTTATTATTAGATCATCTCGGATATCCCTTATCCCTAAGTGATCTTGTGTTGATGCTGTTGCTCTTGCTCTTGCTTTTTTATCCACTTTATAGATTGCTAATTTTAATAGGCAACTTATTTTTCTTATCTGTTACTTCCAACTGAACCTTCGGAAATTCATATGTAGGATGTTGAAATTCTAACATATATGTTCCCGGTTCCCATAATTTGTTCGTTAGAAAATAACCGCTTTCTCCAGTCTTATTGGCGTAAAGGATTTTTTCCTCTGAAGACTTCAGATACACAATAACGTTTGGAACGGGTTTTGAATTCTTAGTAGATAACCATACATTTATATTCCCTGGGAGCTTGTCTGCACTTGCGATTTTGAATTGGTATTTAGATATATTATCTTCTGTAATAATTATAGTGTTAGAAGATGAAGAGGGTAGAGTTGCAGTAAGTTGTGGATCTACAGTAAGTTCCTCATCTAACATATCTGCAGGATCATTTTCTTCGAAATCGACCACTTTGTTTGGTCTAGGTAGGCTCTCTCCAATGATTTTCTTCTTTTCAGTTTTAATATCTTTAGGGATTAATTTTCCTTCTTCATCTGGTTTAAGTTCTGGTTTGGCACCTTTCTCTTTTAATTCTTTATTTAACCAAACTCGCTGTGTTGGGTTTGTTATTGCTGTAATATAATTTTTTATGAAGACATCCGCATCCTGATCGTTTATTGGGACTAAACCAAGGAAAGCTCCTAATCCAGAGGAAACGACAAAGATAGGTATTCCAAGTAAAGCAGGAATAACATTGGATACAACTAGGTATATCATAATGCCTCCAATACCTAATCCTATTGCTAGGTAAGCAAACTCTTTGAGAGTAAACTTCGTAAAGAGTTTAAACTCAACATCTAGTATATTTTGCGGAATCGCATGTTGTCTCATATGTAGGCAGATTTTACTATTTTTTCTATATAAAGTTTACCAGAATATCGGATATACTTACAATGTTGGGTGTTATAATGATTATATGACAACAAGATATGACAAGTTTAAAGAGCTTCTTACATTTAGGAAAGCAATGGGTTTAACCATTTCTAAAGAGAAAGTGAAATATATCTGGGGAAAGAGGTTTCTTAGAGAATTAAATCTGCTAGAGATTGAGGAACAAAAAAGGCTTTCCTTTTTTAGTAAAGAGGACGAAGGTTTAGATAAAATATCTTTAGAGAAATTGGAAATAGCAAAAGATAACCTTCCAAACTTAAAAGTTTTTAACTGGGTTAGATTTATCGGAGTGTCTGGTTCTGTTGCTGCTGGATTTGCAAAAGAGGGTGATGACATTGACATATTTGTTGTAGTTAGGAATGGGACAATGTGGATTTACAGGGCAATCATAGCTTTCAGGAATATTTTTCATAACAAGATTCGAGCGAAAAGGCATAAAGATGTAAGAGATAAGTTGTGTGTAAATCTTATCTGTGAGGAACGTGGATTAGAATTCTCAAATGACATTTTTAATATGCATGAACTACTTTTCTTAGTACCTATATATAACAAGAGTTATAAGAGATATATTCTCTCTATGAATCCCTGGCTAGAAAGGGACTTCTATGTAAAGAAAGAATTGCTTAGAACGAGAATCCTTCCCAAGAAGAGTGTCTTTTTTCTTATTAGGGTTCTTAACTTCTTTGCATTTATTGCTCAGTTAGTTTTTATGTTTATATCTGGGCATAATCCAGAGATAAATAGGCTTATTGAAAATTATAAGAAGGGGAGAATAGAATTTTTTGAATATGAATTCAGAATGGAGAAATTGGAAAGCTATCTTGATGAATAATTACTCAAATGAATTTAAATCTATCAGTTGTGCCTTTTCTATAACTTCTTTGGGTAGTTCTTTGTAATCCACTATTGTTATGAAGGTTTGTTGTTTACTGAGAAAGTTTTTATCAAAAACTTTTTTGGTGTTTTTTTTATCCAATTCTGAGGAGAGATCATCTAAAAGAAGAACAGGGTAGAATCCGAGCTTTTTAGCTACTAACTGCTGTTTGTTGAAGATAAGTTTCCCTATAGATAATCTTTTTTCGCCTCTTGATCCAAATTTTTTAATATCCATTCCGTTTACTAGATTCCAATCATCTCTGTGTGGTCCAATATTTGTATACCCTGTTGCAATATCTCTTTTTTTAGATGCCTCAATCTTCTCTTGTAAGGGAGTTTCTTCATTGGATTTTACATATTCAATCCGAATATGGTCTGAAGAGAGTTCTTTACATAGATCAACTCTCTTTTCTTGTATCTCCTCTGCGAGTTTTGTGAACTTCTCTGTCCAGAAGTTGAGCTGTGTGTCATTTCTTGCGACGATCCCTTTTTCATAGAAATCTTTTGAAAGCTTCTTAAGATACGCATTCCTTTGTCGGAGTGTTTTCCTAAAGGTTTTTAAGGTGTCAGAGTAGTCATAATTGATTACGGAAATTGTCTCATCCAAGAAATCTCTTCTTTTGCTTGGGGAGATCATTAATATTTCAATTTGTTCAGGATTAAAAATGGTTGAAGCAGTTTTTTCAAAGAATTTCTTTGGTGTAGTCTTTTTAGAATCTATTTGAAATACTCGTCTTCCATTATTTTTGAAAAAGGAGAATATTTTATCATCTATGGTTATCTCTATTCTTGTATATTTCTTGTCATCTTCTTGGTCGGTAGAGATATATTCATCCGAAGATGCCCAGGGGGAGAATCCATTTGTTACTAGCATGATAGATTCTAGGATTGTGCTTTTTCCCTGTGCGTTGTCTCCGTATAGGATTACTATGTCTTTGTTAATAGGGATTTCTACTTCCCCAAACTTTCTGAAATTTGATAGCTTTATATTTCTAATAGTCATTATGTTTTAAGAATAGCTAGAAATGCTTCTTGGGGTATTGTTACCCGACCAATCTCCTTTAATCTTTTCTTTCCTTTTTTCTGTTTCTCTAGTAGCTTCTTTTTCCTAGAGTAGTCTCCACCATACAATTTTTCTGTTACATTTTTTCTGTATCCATGGATATCTTCTCTTGCAATAATCTTCGCTCCTATTGCTGCTTGTAGTGGAATAGGGAACTGTTGCTTAGGAATTACTTTCTTCATCTCTTTTAGGAGAGTAACGGCCTTTAGTCTAGCTTTTTCTCTTACTTCTAAGAAGCTAAGTGCCTCTATCTCTTCATGGTTCACGAGGATTGAAACTTTTACAATATCTGCAGGGAAGAAGTCTATCATTTCGTATTCCATAGATGCGTATCCACTTGTAACATTTTTCATAAGATCAAAGAAGTTGGAAATGAGTGACGCTAAGGGCATATCATATTCCAAGGTGATGTATTGCTCTTTTAGATGTATGTCTTTTTCTGCAGAAAGGTATTTTGTATTTACATATTCGCCCCTTTTTAGCTGGCATAACTTCATAAGGTCTCCGAGATATTTTTCTGGAGTCATGATTATTGTTCTAACCCATGGCTCACGGATTTCCTCTATCTCAGAAGGATCAGGGAGCTCATCTGGGGTCTGAATTTCCATTTCTGTTCCATCTGTTTTTGTAACTCTGTATTCTACTGTGGGTGCTGTTACTATGATGTTAACCTCGTATTCTCTTTCTAGTCTCTCTTGGACTATTTCCATGTGTAGGAGTCCTAGAAAACCACATCTAAATCCAGAACCTAACAGAGGAGATCTCTGTTCTGTAAACGAGAGAGAAGAGTCATTTAAGGAAAGTTTTTTTAGAGCAATTTTGAGATTTTCGTATTCTTCAGAATCTGTTGGGAAAAAAGTTGCAAACATGTTGGGTTTTGGAACTTTGTATCCAGATAAGGGTTTTGTTCCTTTTTTATCTGACACGGTATCTCCAACCGTGAAGTAGCTAATATCTTTAAGTCCTGTAGCTATGTAACCAACCTCTCCTGTTTTTAATAGATTTGTTTCTAGGAGATTAGGATTAAATATTCCTATCTCTGTCGGCTTAAAAGATTCTTCTCTTTGTATCATGTATAATTCTTCCGATTTCCCAGGGGTATGTTGTATCTTTCCATCAAAAACTCTAACAGCAATTACCACACCTCTATGTTCATCATAAAAGGAGTCAAAGACCAATGCTTTCAGAGGTTTGTTTGGATCCCCTTTTGGAGGAGGAGATTTCTCTACAATTTCATCTAGTAATTTGTCTACGTTCTCTCCTGTTTTTGCAGAGACTTTTATAATCTCTTCCTTTTTAAATCCTAATAGGCCCTCTATTTCCTCTTCCCTCTCTGTTATATCTATATTGGGTAAGTCTATCTTGTTCAGGACTGGAATTATTGTTAAACCTAAATCTAAGGCTTTCTTGGTGTTAGATATTGTCTGTGCTTGGATCCCTTGGCTAGCATCTATTAGTAGAATCGCAGATTCACATGCGGCTAGTGATCTAGAAACCTCATAGGAGAAATCTACATGACCTGGAGTGTCTATTAAGTTTAGTTGGTAACCCTTCCATTCCATTCTACAAGCTTGTAGTTTTATGGTTATCCCTTTCTCTTGTTCTAAATCTAATCTGTCTAGAACCCTTTCTTTTCTCTTTTCTCTTGAGAGATCTGTATTTACAGCTTCTAAAATCCTGTCTGCTAGGGTGGATTTCCCATGGTCTATGTGTGCAATTATTGAGAAATTGCGTATCTTATTTAAATCTTGCATACGAGGAATTATATCATAGGGGAAGGAGGAAGATTCCTTTATTTGACAGTTATTGTCATGTCAAATAGTTCAGAGAACTGGACACCAGAGAGATTTTCAAGAGCAAGAAAAATAATTACTTTCTCTGAGGGGAGAATGCTTATTTCTTGTTCGTATGTTTCTCCTGTATTGTCTTGTAGGAGATAAGGGGTTTCTTTTTCCCGCAAATATATCCTTGATCTTGTATTGCTGAGGGTCTGACCCCAGAAGGTTAGAACTTTCTTTTCCTCTGTGTTGTTCTGTATTTCTAGAATAGGTTTGGAGTAAGAGTCTGCGCCTCTTTTTCCAATTCTTGCAGAGTAAGCATATTCTGTTTCATCTATCTTATTAAGACTTTCTCCAGAGAATATCTCATGTTGTCCTCCTACTAACCTGACAACGAGTTGATCTTGAGTAGTTACTCCAAGTACATCTATTTTTTTGATCTGCTTAGTGATTGGTGTTAGATTCATTACTGTTATGATGGGAAGTATGAAAAACAAAGCCAGTAAACCGAGTGCAAAAGGCTCTAGTATCTGTGTGAATATCTTTTTAAATTCTTCTTTCTTTGCCATTTGTTATTCTCTAAGTAATTAGTAATAACTATTTTCTTTAGGATATATCTTATCAGTTTCTAATTCAAATGTCTTTATGGTTCCCCATATAGACAGTAGTGCGATTACCCCAGCACTGACTCCTACCCAGTTATATGTCTGACCTTGTAATGTGTGTGCTATTGTGATGATTGATGCCATTGAGAGGAAGGCCGTCCATATGAATATGTGTAGAAAGGTTACATCCTTTTTTGTTATCCATTTCAGGATATTGAACTTTGTTATCTTTACTAAAGTTCTAGGATTTTGAAGTGTTGTTTGGTATATGGAGGTCTTTATTATGAAGTAGAGGGTGGGAACTGCAAGAAATAAAACCATTGTGAGGTTAGAAATGGAATTCACGAAAAGGGTGATATTACTGTCTGTAAAAAGTATTTGTATGGAAGTAAGACCCACGATATTATTCTCTATAAAGAATTCCAGATCGTAAATCATTGAAGGCACTATTATCCCAATTGCTTTTCCCGCAATCATTAAGATTGCAGGGATAAGGGATATTTTAAGCGCTCTTTTTAGCAGTTTTGACATTATTTTGGGACAGTTCGTTTAAATTTTTAGTAAGGCGAGATTTAATTCTATCTGCCTTCCCTTCTTTTATAACATTTTTTCTAGCTGCTTTGTCAAGAACTTTGTAAACATGCTTTATGTTTTTAGTAGCTTCTTCAACTTTGCCCTCTTCAACTAGGGTGTTTTGCTTTTTAACTGCCCTTTTTATTCTATTTCTCAACCTGTCATTGACACTCTTTCTTTTTTTGTTCTGTCTAAGGTCTTTAATAGATGTCTTAAGATTTGGCATTTTAATTAGATATATATGTAAAGTAAATAACTTGTAAGTCAGGGTATTATATATATTATGTCTTTATTTGTAAACATTTTTATTTGTGTTACACTATTTCTATGAGGAGGAGTAGGTTGTTTAAGTTTTTCTTGTTTTTGTTTTTTGTATTTTCAGTTGCAACTGCCACTTCTGTTTATGTTGTATATTACCGAGGAGATAAGGAGGAAGATCTCTCTGAGAATATCCTTGGAGTTAGGAATCCCACTGGAGTACCATATATTATTAACCTTCCACCTTTAGTTGTTAGGGAAGGGGAGATTTATGAGTATAGGGTGAGGGTTGTGGATAGTGATACAGAGATAGAGGATCTTGAATTAGAGTATGTAGAAGGGCCAGAATGGCTTGCATTAGAAGGTTTTGTTCTTAAGGGTGTAGCTCCAAATGGGAGTAAGGGTACTTATAAAATTGTTTTGACTGTCTCGGATGGGTATAATACCTCCACTAAAGAGGATTATATATTAGTAGAGGAGAGTTTAGAGAATGTCGAATAATAATAAAAAGAAGATATACATTTTATTTGCTATTGCGGTTTTGCTTTTAGGTTCAGGTCTTTTTTTATTATTCTCAAAAGATATTGAGGATTTAGAAGTTAAGGGGGTAGCAGGAAAGGATTGTGTGCCATACAATATTTTTGTTATGCCTGGAGAGACAGATTACTCTGTGGAAATATCTTGGAAAACAAGGTCTGAATGTCTAGGCTTTATCCTTTATGGTAAGGACAGGGGGAATTTAGATATGGTAGCAGTAGATCTTGTGAACAAGAGTAGTTCTAGAGACCATAATGTGACAATAGATGAATTGCTTAGGAAGGAGAGATATTACTTTCTAGTGAACTCTCAGGACCAAGCTTATGGAAATAATGGATCTCCTTTGGAATTTATTATAGAGAATCTTTAAGATTTCTTTCCCTTATTCTTAGACACCTTTCTTACCAATTTGGTCTCAAAGTATTTCTTGGGTTTGAATATTCTCCATGAGAACACTTCTGCTTCTTTGTAAGCTCCAGAATTTACTAACTTCTCCATCATTGTTTGACCCATAGGTCTTGAGTAAATATACCAACCAACTATAACAACTAGCATTCCAAGGAGTATTCTTCCAATTACAGAATCAAAGATTCCTGTCTCTGGGGTGGTTTCAGAATCTGGTTTGTCAACAACTGGAGTTTCGTCATCCTTCTTTTCTTCTACAGGAGGTTCTTTTTCGGTACAACTTTGTGCTACATTTAGGACAAATTCGGCTCTAAGTGTTTCTGGATCTGCAGGTATTTCTGCAGGCGTTATTACTACTTCGTTCTGGTTTTCTCCTGTCAGGGCGTCTTCGCCAGCTTCTGACATAAAGACTATTGTTAATGATTGTCCACTATTAATAGACCAACCCCCAGTTTTCTCCCATACTACTTCCTGTGTATCTCCTATATCTGTTGTTGTTACGAATTCTGTATCACTTACCTTGACTCCATTTATCTTTGTTGAATCTGCTACATACGTAAAGCCTAGTGGTAGTTTATCTTTGACGGAGTAGATTATTTGAGTTGTGGTGCTGTCGTTTACTGATTTTAGAGTAAACTCTGCGACATTATCTGGGGTTACTCTTTCAACACAGTTTATATTTGAAGTTTTAGAGACACGGAACTTAGATTCCTCAGCCTCCTGTACTTCCTCAGAAGTAGGCTCTGTCTGGGGGAAATTAAAGGAGGTATCTACAGTACCTATAACTTCTGTATCGGATCTAACTTCTGCAGTTATGTCTATATTTCCGACTTCCTTGTCAAGTTGAGAAAAGCTTAAGTCTGTACTAAAGTTCTCGCTATTATATAAATCCTGTTCTATTATTGAAATTTCTCCTTTTGATCCGTCTATTGTAAAACCTTCTGTCATTGAGAGATCTCCGATGGTTGAGTCTTTAAGATTAAAGGAGAATCTTATTGTTAAATTAGCATCTTCTTCAATATTTCCAATCCCTATCTTGATGCTAGAGACTTTGTAGGTATCTTCATCTTTCCTTGTTTGTACTCGCATTGTGCTAGCACTTGCAGAAGTTGTCTGTTCTACCTCGATAAGTCTTCTACAAATTGGAGAATTTATTTGGTTGGCACTATTATCTGAAGCTGTGGCAAAAATATTAAGAGTAGAGGTGTCTAATTCTGTGTATTTTTTTGTAATAGTTAGGGAATCTGGAGATATGGAATCTGGTTCTACCTCCTGGTTATTAATCACAAACTTATGATCTGTATAAGCAGCATCAAACTTGGCTTCAATTGTTAGTTCTTTCTCATCTAGTGGAATCTTCCCTGTAACAATTTTCCCAGCACTGTCCTTGATGGTCATTTCTGTACATCTACTATCTTGAACGAAGGGGATAGTACATATTTGATAGAGACTTTGGTCTGTTGTGCTATTTAGTAAATTTGTCGAAAGTTTGTCAACTGAACAAGGTGCACTACAATTCTGGTTACTAGGAACGGTGTTAAGTTCAAATAAGAAACCTCTCCTAGCATCTCCACATTCTGAGATTACGTCTGGATCAATGTAATAACAGGCACAGGTTGTTTCTGTTATAACTTGTTCGTCTGTGGGTTCGTCCAAGGTATAAAAATAAACCGCTGCAATAATAAGTCCTACACCCAAAATAGCAGCAATTATGACTAACAGGGTTGTACTTTTTTTCTTTTCACTTGTGGTGGGAACTCTTCTAACTTCTTCCATTAAGGGCAGTAAAAACTTATCCTTCCCTAAAGTTTAGTTTAATGAGGGGAGAGTGTCAACTCAGGACGTTACGAAACTTGTTTGTAGAGGGGAATAATCTCTTAGAGGAAGGGGCAAATCAATGTAAGGCCGAGGTTAGGTTCAATTTTGCCAGTTTTAATTTGGTAATCTAGGTTAGAAAGCTTAGAGTAGAGTAGTTTTATTTTCTCCTCAGAATATTGTCTTGAAGCTTTTATTAAAGAAGGTGTTGTGAATGGGGGGATTTTTAGTGCAGAAGAGATTTCTCTGTATCCCTTCCCCTCCTCATCTAGGGTTTTAGTTAAGTAAATAAGTCTTAGATTTCTTGCTAACATTGAGAGAATGTAATTTGCATCGGCTCCTTGTTCTGCTAGCCTTTCTAGAATTGTAATGCTTCTTTTTTTATCTTGAATGTTTATGGCATCTGTAAGGTCCCAGATCTCTTCCTCTAGGGTGTCAGCGGTGAGCTCTTCGATGTCTTCTTCTCTAATTATTCTATCTTGATTATGTAATTTGAATTTCTCTATTTCATTCTTACATCTTTCTGGGTCGTAGTTTGTTCTTTCAGCAAGTTTCTTGATAACACTTTGGTCTATCTTTAGCCCGTGTTTGTCTAACTCTTTTCTTAGCCAAGTGAAGAAGGTTCTTTTATTTAGTTCATTTAGTTCTTCTAAGGCTTTATTCTTTTTAAAGAATTTGTAATATTTTGTATTAGATCTTATTTTCTGGTCCTCCCAGATTATTATGTGGTCATCGTTTTTGCTTTCTTCGAGAATTTGCACAAGAGCTTCTGTTAAGACTGTCTTCTCTTTATTTCTATAAAGTCTTTTTATTAAGATTGTTCTTTTTGTGGAGAAGAGGGAAGGGGAAGTTAGGAAGTCAACTATCTCCTTAGGTGCTTTTGAGTCGGCTTCGAGTATATCTACGTTGATTGTAGGGTTCTCTTCTTTGAGTCTGTTTAGATGCGAGTGAACTTCCTCTAGAGAGAGGTATGTTGAATTTCCATGATAAAGTTTGTATTTCACTTTTATTCCTCCTCGATTACAATGTTACTTCCTATTAGTATTGTAACATCTTCACCATTTAGGTTTGTTGTAATATATTCTGGTTGAGTTTTTAAGTCTGTTTTTAAGTATTTGGAGAGTTCTCTGACGGTATTGTTGTTCTTTCCTTCTTCATGAGAGTAGACTATTATTTCTTCTTTGTCAGCCCTAAGTGTCCCTGCGAAGGTGATATCTAGATATGGATAATCTTCATTTAGCTCCTTTGTTAATGTCAGAACTCTTTGGTATCCTGCACCTGTATCGTATATAAGGATTTTAGCCTTCTCCTCGTATATGGCAGGGGTGGTTATTATTAATCTAACGAATTCCTGTATATTTGTGTAGTTTCCAAAACCTGCCTTCGGTCCTATTGCATATGCTCCGCTCTCCATAGGTTTATTTTCAACTAGGGAGTAATTCCCAATAGAGGGATCTAGGACGAATGAATAGATCTTTCCAGAGTTCTCATTAAATTCTTTCGAGAGTTCTAGTGCAGCTTCTATGTCCTTTGTGGTAAATTCCGAAACTGTAATATGTCCATCTATAGAGGAGAGTATTCCTAATATAGTCTTGGGATTAGTTAGAGACTCTGAGGATAGCAATTTGTCTTTAAGTGCAATTATTACTTTCTGTTGTCTTTTTGCTCTAGCAAAGTCACTTCCCTCGTTGTTTTGATTGGAATATCTCGATCTTGAATATATTAGTGCTGTTTCTCCGTCCATTGTCTGTGGACCTGCTTCGAAGGATACTATTTGCCAATCCTTTCCTAGAGGATATCTGGCTGTAAAACTATTTTCAACATTTACATCTATACCTCCTACGGCATCTATTATTTCCACAAAGGCCTTAAAGTCGACCACAGCATAATATTGAATATCTTGCCCAGTAATTCTCTCAACTGCATCTTGCAGAGCTATCATTCCTGTGCCTTCTTTCTTCTGTTCTGCAGTACTATATATACTGTTTATTCTGACATACCAACTTACTCCCTCTTCGACTTCAACATGAAAATCTCTTGGGATAGAGAGTAAGGTTATATTGTTGGTTTCGTAGTCGTAAGAGGCCATCATGATTGTATCTGTGTTTAATAGTCCCGTATTCTCTCTTGTATCTAATCCTACTAGCAACACATTAGTGTACTTTCCAGTGGGGTCTTTCTTTAAACTTTTTTCCTCTCTTATAAATAATTCTTCAGGTCTGAATCTGAAGCCGAAGTCATGGGAGAATATGTACCCCTTGTAGATTAGGAAACCTAAACCAAGAAGAACAAGGCTAAGTATAACTAGAATTATGATTTTCTTTCTCTTCTTTTTCGGGGCATTATCTACATTGGTAGGAGATTTCTCTTTTTTGACCTTTTCCCGAGGTCTTTTGGGGACATCTGGGTTAGTATCTTTTAAGTCTATATCTATGGTCATTTGAGCAGATTATTACCTTAGGTATCTATTAACATTCTCATTGTGCTCGTCTAAAGTTTCTGCATAATGAGGGTTTCCATCATTGTCATGAATGTAATAGTAGTAACTGGTTTTGGTTGGGTTCCAGACTGCCTCTATTGATTGTAATCCTGGATTACAAATTGGTGTAGGGGGAAGTCCAATATTTTTGTATGTGTTGTAAGGATTATTATCCTCTTTAACCTCTTGTGTTATTGGATGTTTCCAATCTTTAAGAGGATAAAGCAGAGTTGCATCTGTTTGTAGCAACCAACCCTCCTCGAATCTCTTCAAGATTATTCCCGCAATAATTGGTCTGTCATTCCCATTGTAGCCCTCTCTCTCAACAATACTCGCAAGGATTATATCCTCGTATGTATACTCTCTAGTAACCTTTGTTTTGAAGTTATCTATTAGTTTAAGGATTACTCCCTCAGCATCTATCTCGGTAGAGAATGAGTATTTATCTGGGAAGAGGAAACCTTCTAGGTTGCCTGTTTCAACTCCGAGGTCTAATGTTTCTATAAAAGTGGCATCCTCCGTAAGAGCTAAGAATCTTTCTGGAGAGAAATTCTCGTTTTTTAATTCGTTATTTATTAATTGTGCAATCTCATCTTTTCTAAGCCCTTCTGGAATTGTTATCCAAACCTCCTCTTCTCTTCCATACTGCAGGGTTTCTATTAATTCGGCAATGGTTAGATTTTTAGGGAGATTGTAAACACCTGCTTGTAAACTCGCTCCTAGATTATTAAGTCTAAGATATACTTTTGCATAGTAATAGTTCTTCTGTGTTATTAAATCTTCTTCAAGAAGTTTTTGTAGTATGTTAGTTACACTCTCTCCCTCTGTTATTTCAATCCTAACTTTCTCATCACTCGAGCTGTTGGGGACATTAAGATTTCTTTTGTAGTCTGTAACCACCAAAGCAATTCCAATACCAATAAGGATTAAGAAAAATAAGAGCAATTTTTTCCCAGAAGTTTTAGATTCTCTTTTTTCTACTTTCATTCTTTTTGTTTTTTTGAATTTAAGAATTCTTGTAAGAAAACAGTAGCAGCAATCTTATCAATTTTACCTTTAGAACTTCTACTGTTTTGTCCCAAAGATATTAGCATATTTTGTGCACTCGTTGTAGAAAAGCTCTCGTCCCATGTCAGGATTTCTATATCTGTGGCTTTTTTGAGTAGTTTAATAAAGTTCTCTATTTTCTCTTCTGTTTTTTTCTGTGCATCTGTGAATGATTGAGGTTTTCCAACCAGAATTCTTTTAGCTCTGTTTTCCTCTGCTATTTCTACAATCTCTCTTATAACTGTTTGGATATCTCTGTTTTTTGTTATTGAAATGACTTCAAGGGGAGATGCAACAGTGCCTTTTGAATCAGAGATTGCTAGACCAAAATTTTTCTCTCCGTAATCTATGGCTAGTATAGGGTACATAATAACTTTATGACTATTTTAATATAGCTTTAATTCTTTTTACACCAGCCCCAATATTCTCCTGTTTAACAATCTTAAACTTTCCCAACTCTTTTGTATTATTAACATGGGGACCGTTACAAAGTTCAATGGAGAAGGGAGCTTCCTTGTCTCCAATATAGTAAACTTTGACAATGTCTGGGTATTTCTCTTCAAATGAGCTTGTAGAAGAATATTTCTCTATTATTTTAAGAGCTTCTTCTTTAGGGTGTTCTTCAAAAGTTACATTAAGTTCTTGCTTGATAGCAGAATTAACTAAGTCTTCAACCTGTTTTAATTCCTCTGATGTCAGTTTTGATTCATTTGGGAAGTCCAATCTCAATCTCTCAGGTGTTATATTACTACCTTTCTGGTAAACATGTTCTCCCAAGACCTTCCTTAGAGAAGCAAGGAGCAAGTGTGTTGCAGTATGGTATCTCACGGAAACTTCAGAGGTGTCTGCTAATCCTCCTTTAAAGAGTCCCTTGGAAGCAGTTCTAGATTTCTCTTGGTGTTCTTCCTGTGCAGAGAAGAAATTCTGTCTCTCTTTTAGCGTTATATTCTTTTCTGCAAGAATCTCTTCTGTAACTTCTAAAGGTAGGCCATATGTTTCGTATAGTTTGAATGCATCTTCTCCACTGATTTTATTTTTCTGTTCAAGTAGGTTCTCTAATTCCTTAAGTCCGTTTTCTAGGGTGTTGTTAAATTTTATTTCTTCTTCTTCGATTATTTTGATAATCTCCTCTCTTTTTTCATCCAGTTCTGGGTAAGTAGGGGAGAATTGGTCTATTGCCACCTCAGCAATTTCTTTTGTGAATGGTTGTTTTATATTTAATTTCTTTGCATGCCTCACTGCTCTTCTAATTAATCTTCTTAGAATGTATCCCTGTTGGTTGCTTGAGGGGACAACTCCGTCCATAACTATCCAAGTAGAAGCCTTGATATGATCCACTATTATCCTCTGGGATTTCAACATGTCTCCCGTATTCACTTTGGTGTCAATATTTTTCTCGGTAATCTCTTGAATCTTTTCTAAGATTGGTTTGTATATATCTATTTCGTACACGTTGTCAACTTTCTGTATAACAGCTGTTATTCTCTCTAGACCTCCTCCAAAGTCAACATTATGTCTTCCAAGGGGTTTAAGGTCATCTCCTTCCTTGAGGTATTCCATGAAGACATTATTTCCAATCTCTATGTATTTTCCACAGTTACAATTTATGTTGCAATTCTCTCCACAAGGCTCTTTTCCAGTGTCATAAAAGATTTCAGAATCTGGGCCACAAGGTCCTCCAGAATCTAATCCCCACCAGTTTTCTTTCTTCCCAAACTTTTGGATTCTTTCTCCCTCACCAACTTTTGCATCTATTCCGTATTCTTTGAAGAGATTTTCCCAAGTGGATATAGAGACTTTATCTTCTGGAATACCATCTTCTCCACCAAAAACAGAAGCATAGATATTATTTATATCCAATCCCAATTCTCCAACAAAAAATTCAAGGGTGTATCTGATAGCCTCCTCTTTGAAGTAGTCATTAAGAGACCAATTACCGAGCATTTCAAAGGAGGTGCAGTGAAAATTATTTCCTGCCTCATCTATATCTCCTGTTCTTACACATCTCTGAGAGTTTGTTAATCTTGTTCCTTTTGGATGTTTCTCTCCCATTAGAAATGGAACTAGTGGAAACATTCCTGCATTAACAAATAGTACCGAGGGGTCATTTTCTGGAACGAGGGGGGCACTGGGGATTTCTGCATGACCTTTCTTTTTAAAGAAGTCTAGATATTTTTCTCTAATTTCGTTGTATTTTAAATCTTTCATAAGGATGATTATAACAACTTCTGGAATCTTTAACTACTAATTTTACTCCTGAGGATTTTGGTTATTATTGCTTTCCTGCTTCTCTTGTTCTCTTATTTTTTGTAGTTGTTCAGACAATTTTTGTAACTCTGCTACTTCAGGAATCTCTGGTTCAGGGATGGCAGGAGATGTTTGTCCTTCTGGTTTTACTTCAACTGTTGGTTCTTCTGGTATCTCATTTTGTGTAGGTGTTTCGACTGTGTTTTCGGAGATAGTTACTGGAGTCTGTTCAGGAATTTCTGAAGGATGAGGAGGAGGTGGTGGAGGTGTAGGCTCTTCCTCTTGTGGAGTCTCAGGCATTTCTTCTACTTTGACTTCCAGCTCTTGCTTGACCATTGGTTCAATCTCTATTTCGTTTGTTTGTTCGCTTATTGGTTCTAC
>DCVX01000037.1 GCA_002328805.1 Candidatus Dojkabacteria bacterium UBA2177 | reverse complement strand
TCTGCAGCTGCAAACAATAATAAAGTCACTCCACTTAGCCACACAAAGATCGGAGGGATTAAAGAGAGATGGTTAAATATGTGGACTAATTATTGGGACACATACGACATTGACTGGGTTGGTCTAGATGAAATCATGACAACAGACATGACTCTACCTTACTGGCAGATTCCACAAAACCATAACAACCCCTACACACCATCTACAATGCAGCCTGACTTTGAACTTACTGAAGAGGTAGATGTAAATAATCCTTGTGCTGTAGATAATCTCCCTTTCTTAAATTCAACTGACACTAGTGACAATTCTAATACCTCTACAAATTCTGAAGACAAAGATATTGTTATGTTTAGTAACGAAACCGGAACTATGTGTGTTCAGGCGGAAGAATATTTTGAGGAACACAACATAGATTACACTCTCTACCTCATTACAGATGAAGAATATAATACAAACGTTGCAGAATACAAAGCGAAGTTTGAAACAAGCGAAGGAATAAGTTCTGCTTATGGTTACTTCCCTCTAATATTCACACCAGAGAAAGCCTACAGTGGATTCAATGAAGAGATTGGAGAAGAGATACTTTCTTATGTAGAAAAGTAAGAATTAATAGAGCTCTGTTTAACCTTAACAAGTTATAACCTTCTCTATACAATATAGAATCTGTGAAGAAACCAAAGAAGCTTAAAAAATTAGAAAAGAAACATATAGTTATTGCTCTAATATCTCTACCAATCATCCTAATACTTGGATCGATAATAACCATATCTGTAATTGCCAGCAAGGATGTCATAGCTTCGGACTCTTCTATTGGAAATTCTGAAGAATTCTGTATAGATGGCAACTTCCTTCTACCAGAAAGTTACACTGTAAATACTACATTCCCTATGGAGATTTCCTTCAAGAACAAAACTACACTTTTTGACAAATATGATGTAAGAGCAAAAACTCTCTGTATAAAACCTCTCTCACTATTAAGAGAGAAAGAAACTTATAACCTAGAAATTTCCTTCTTAGGCAAAACAGGACTATCTCTCTTCGAAAAAGAACTTCCTCTTGTTGCAAATGCCTACCCATTGGTCAAAGGAATGGAAACAGAAGAGAAAGTTAATATCACAGAAATACTGGAGTATGAATTAGATTCTGACAATGAATTCCTAGATTACACCCTCATAGTTGACGACCGAGAGATAGATTGCAACAAAGAAGATCTTAAAATCCTCTGCGACATCTCCTCTCTAGAATTAGAGTATGACAAAAAATATTGGCTACGACTTGTAGCAACCTATGGGGAGGAATATATACAGGTGTTTGACCCTGTTCAAATAGAAACTCTCAGTGCCATAAAAATTACTTCTTCAAGCATAGATAACAACGAAATAGTTACCACTCCGAATATCTCGGAGATTAATATCGAAGTAAACAAAGAGATTAAACCAGAAGGGGAAGTGGTGATAAAAGACAGTAAAGGAAACGAGATAGAGGTGAAAGTAGAATTTGGTGAGAAGAGTATAAAAATTCTTCCTCAAGAGAGCTTCAAACAAAACTATTACTATTCTCTACATATTAATAACCTCCTCGCCACAGATGATAGCACCCTACAGAAAGCATACATTCTAAAATTTAGCATCTCTGATGGCCCTAGAATTTATTCCTCCAACATAGAGAACACTGGCTTTCCTGCAACTCAGAATATTCTCCTTACATTTACACAAACTCTTAGGTCACAAGATATTAAGAAATATATTAAGCTTAATTCCCAAACAAATTATTCTTTCAGCATTACAGGAAACAAGGTTCTCATAAACCCCACATCCAATTTGGAAGCATGTAAAAACAACTCTCTTACAGTCTCAGATGGAATAATTGGAATAACAGGTCTAATTTCAACCAAAACATATACCTACAATTTCAAAACTTCTTGTGCAAGAGTTGCCGGTATAGGAACTTCTGTCGAAGGCAGAGGTATCTACGCATATTACTATGGCACAGGAAGTAAGAAGATCCTTTTCTATGGTGCAATACATGGTTCAGAGGTAAATAGTAGAAATATATTAAATAAATGGCTGGGAGAATTAGAAAAGAATTATGCAAGAATCCCTGCAGATAAAACCGTTATTGTTGTTCCAACTCTAAATCCAGATGGCGTTGTTAATGCTTCAAGATTTAATAGCAATGGTGTAGATTTAAATAGAAATTTTGCCACTTCAGATTGGGTAAGTGGAACATACTTCAAAGAAACACTTTACGAGAATGGTGGAGGGCCAGAACCTTTCTCTGAACCAGAGACCCAAGCAATTAGGAATCTAATAAATAGTCAATATCCTTACTTAACACTAGCTTACCATTCTGCTGCTGGATATGTAATTCCTTCTACAACAGGATTAGCTCAAGAATATGGTGGAACATATTCACAACTTTCTGGTTATGGGTATGTGGCACCAACTAAGCATGATGCTTTCTCCTATGACATCACAGGTTCCTTTGATGTCTGGGCAGGAGAAAATGGATAC
This sequence comes from Candidatus Dojkabacteria bacterium UBA2177, assembly GCA_002328805.1. Classification (GTDB taxonomy): domain Bacteria; phylum Patescibacteriota; class Dojkabacteria; order SC72; family SC72; genus UBA2177. Next base: position 2,132 of record DCVX01000037.1, on the reverse strand, counting down.
AACAGTTTAACAATTGAATTGGCTTCAGCATATTACGACGAATTTGACAGGAATCTTTCTGCTATGTGGAAAATGGTAGAACTCTAGTCGAGAGAAGTGCCACTTCAATAAGCAAAAAGAAACCAGAATAAACAATCCCACACAGAGATGTTACAATGTCTGAAGTGAAAATAAAGATAAAAAGATTCGACAAAGAATTACCACTCCCTGAATACAAAAGCAAAGGTGCTGTTGCATTAGATCTTTACGCTAGAGAAACTACAGAGATACAGCCGGGAGAAGTTAAACTTATACCCTTAAATGTTGCCTTAGAAATCCCAAAAGGTTATTTCGTTTTACTTGCAAACAGAAGCTCTACTTTCAAACTTGGAATAACCTGTGTAAATGGTATAGGTGTTGGAGACCATGACTTCTGTGGAGACAAGGATGAATATATGTTCCCAGCCTTAAACTACACAAAAGAAAAAGTTACAATAGAAAGAGGAACTCGCTGTTGTCAGATGCTCATACTACCTGTGGCCAACGTTGATGTAGAAGAGGTAGAGAAACTCGGAAACCCAGACAGAGGTGGTTTTGGCACAACTGGTTAGTCCTACCTTATCCTAAAGCTTTAAATTTCTACCTGACCTAAATTGAATGTTGTATAATTTCATATTCACTTTTGAATAACAAAACATGCCCGAGCAGATTTACAATCCCGCAACCCAAGAAACAAACCAAGAACTTGTTGGAAATAGTAACCCAGAGGTAGCAGAAAATCCAGCAAATCCCATAGATAAAACAATGAGCCGGAGAGGCTTCCTTAAACTAGCTCTTCTTGCAGCAGGAGCCACAGCCTTAACCGCATGTAATGCAGATGAGCTTTTCTCTGCCGAACAACAGAGTTCACTTACAGAAAACAAGCGGAAATTAAATGACGATTTTGCACAAATTGAAGGACAGTATCTAAATACAGATGGTAATTTCGATTACAACAGATTTAAAACAAATCCAGAATTTGAAAGATATATAACAGAGATACATACTAATAGCGAGAAAATGGGGCAGGCTCTCGGGATAAATCCCAATGCACTTAAACTACTAACCTCCTCCATTATCTCTGCAAACCTTGGTAGTTGGGAGAATATAAATACTAACCAACCACCAAATACTGTGAGAGAGAGGATTGGTCCTATGCAATTTTATGTTACTCAAGCATTAGATACCGTAAGATCGGAACTTAAAGATAATTACAATTACACTACAAGTGAAATAAATGGTGTTTTTAACATACAGATAGGTATGAACTACCTAGTTTACAATGCCCTCTCGAATGTAGATTTAAAAAGTGGAGGGAATGCAATGGAACTTACCCTTGCCCAATACTACGGAGGAGAAGATCTTGTAAACCATGTAAAAGAAAACAGGGCAGTTGCTGAGGGAAGTTTCCTTAGTGATGGTTATGATAGATACCTAAGGACTATACAGGTTATGAATTCTGCTCAAAAGCCAGGAGAGAGAACCGAGTCTGCAGAAGCTGATGAAATAGAGGCTTCACTAAACGAGATCTGGAATAAGGCTGTAGCCTTTTGGCCGAATACTAATTTAGAAAAAGCAAAATCCCACCTATACCGAGAGGCTAGAAGATATGCTGGAGAGCCGTATGAGGAAGTTTTAGGACTATCTCCGAAGGAATATTTAGCAGCGTTTATCTCAATCGTCATGACAGAGAGTAATGGAGGAATGAATCTTGGTCCTAACCCTAAATCTGGAGCAATGGGCTGGTTTCAAGTTGTTCCCAAATTTCATTTGGAAGAATATAACCAACAGGTTGGGATTCCAGAGGGACATAGTTATTCTGAAAATGACCTTCTTAATAATGTAGAAGCGAGTATAAAGGTTGGCGCATGGGCATTGATGAGATATAGAAATGTTGTCGGTTATCAGAACATGAGAGAACTGATGAAAGTCTTTAAAGGTGGTTGGTATTTTCCTAGTGGATGGGATGATGGTATATGGTGGAATAGAGTTTCTTACTGCACTACTAATCTACTAGGACATGACACTTTTGGTATGGGTTATATAGATTACCAATTTCCAAAGGGTGTAAGTAGAAAAGCAAATGAATTTCTTGCGAATGAGGAACATATTGG
>DCVX01000016.1:12774-13987 GCA_002328805.1 Candidatus Dojkabacteria bacterium UBA2177 | reverse complement strand
TTATACAGAAATATAACCTGATTGAAAAGAATAAAAAATCTGGAGCTAGAAAAGTACTAAGTGCAGCAGCTCTTACATATATTGCAAGCTTTGTTACCTCTTTTACAAACCTTCTTTACTATGCCAGTATATTGAATAGAAGAAAGAGTAGTAATTAAAACAAGGTTTAAACAAAAGTTAAAGCAAATCCTTTCTTACCAGCCCTACCTGTTCTACCTATACGATGGATATAATCATCGTAGCACTGAGGCATATCATAATTAATAACATGAGATATATTGTCTACATCTAATCCCCTGGATGCCACATCTGTAGCTACTAATACATCTATCTTTCCATTCTTAAATTTCTCTATTATTCTAGTTCTCTTATTCTGTCTCTTTCCCCCATGAAGAGATTCTATGTAAACATCCTTCTGACGTAAACTCTCACATAATTTATCTGCTCCCCATTTTGTAGAGGTAAATATTAATACTTTCTCTAAAGAATCACTCTCTAGTAATCCAAGTAAAACATCAAACTTACTCTGACCCTTCTGTAATCTAACAACATCCTGATCCACATTCTTTCCAGGACCCTGAGTCTCAATTTCAATTCTAACTGGGTTATGGAGTAGGGTATTTGCAATCTCCTCTGACTTTCTATTTAAAGTAGCTGAGAAGAATAAAGATTGTCTATTTCTATTTAGCTTTTCTACTATGAACTTAATGTCCTGTATAAATCCCATATCCAACATCCTATCCACTTCATCTAAAACAACATTATTAATTGTTTGAAGATTAATTGCCCTTCTGTTCGTTAAATCTTTCAATCTTCCAGGAGTTGCTATTATGAAGTTAGGATTACTCTTTAATATACTTATCTGTGTATTCATACTATTCCCTCCCATTATTAACACACTCTTAATTTGAGTATCCTTTGCTAAAGATCTAAATTCATCCTGTATCTGCATAGCTAACTCCCTAGTAGGAACTACTATTAAAACTCTGTTACTCTTATCTCTAACAACCTTGTCTATTAGAGGGATTAAGAAGGCTGCTGTTTTACCAGAACCTGTAGTTGCTACACCTAGTATGTCTTTGCCATTTAGAATCTCTGGTATGGCCTTGTACTGTATCTTAGTAGGGTTACTGTAACCCTTATTGTAAGCATTCCTCTTTAGAATTTTTGTTATTTGAAATTGAGAATATTCATAGTCATCTACGAACATATT
>DCVX01000016.1:0-12765 GCA_002328805.1 Candidatus Dojkabacteria bacterium UBA2177 | reverse complement strand
CGGTATCCGCCATTATTTCTGTGATATTGACTCACGGTTGTACTTATTTATTTTATTTTCAGTTTCTTATAGATAACCGAAAATAATATTTAAACCGTAAGGTACTTATCTCGTAAGATCTACATTAAACGAAGATGGAGTATAGCATGTTATTAATGACTTGTATATCTTGGCTCTAAACAGAATGTCTCAACCATATATGACCAATGGTCTAGGAGAAGTGAGGTTCTAGGAATAATTCTTCGTAACTCTCAATTACTACGTTCTCTAAATCAAAGACAAAATCTTCATTATTAAAGTAATAGCTAATTTACCTAGATCTATAAGAGCCTTAAAGAAGCAACTATATTGTCCGTTATTTCAAGAAGTCTTTCTTTCTCCTCTTCTGTTAAGTTCTCATCAAATTCTACAGTGATCTTTGCGGTAAGAAGGATATTACTATTCTCCTTCTTCCTGTATTTATGATTGAAAATTATAAAATTCTCTAACCTTTTAGGTTCTTCAGAAGGGCTTACCTGAGACTTAATCGCCTGCACATAGGATACCTTAACATCACTCTCTGGTTCCCTATATACAGTTATGAAAGACTCTTCTCCGAGTTCAGGGATATCATAGGTTACAACCTCTCTATCCAAAATCTGCAAACTGAAAGTTACGTCGGTAGAAGCAGCTACAACAGCCCTGGAGAAGTCCACATTAAGTAGCTCTATTTTTAGTGTAGCTCTCGAGTCCATATCTCTAAGTTCATATATCAATTCGTTTTCTAGGAAATTCTGCAGATTTTCTTCTTGGATCCTTGAAGTCATGGCCCATGTATGAGGATAAATTATCTGCAAATCTAGTTCTTCAAGAATGCCATACTGACTGTATGTTACTGGTAGAACTCTTACAACAGATGCGTTATCCAATTCTGGAAGAAGATACTTTTTATGCAATTGGAATATAGGACTGAATACCCCCGTTCTGACATTAACAAACCCCTTTACATAACCATAGTTAAAAGCTAGAAAAGCAATAAGGGCAGATATGAAAAACCAAATAGCTCTTCTCTGAAATTTTACTCTAGGATTTTTAGATTCCTTTTCTTGGGACATCGAGACCTATCTGACAAGTTATCTAGTCTCTGTTGATTACAATTATTGCATATTAAAATTTTTGTGCAAGTTTTAAGAAGGGGTTCTAGAAACATCCTTTAATCATTTATATACTCTTCTATTTGGTCAGTAGGGAATATATCCTGAACGAAAGGTATTTTATCCCAATTTGAGACAATTAAGCCAATAAGAAGACCGCCTATTAGTACTGCCCCAATAGCACCTCCTATTCCAGACACCATTGAAAGAAAAAAATTCCTTCCAAAAGATAACCTCTTTTTGAGAAGTTTGTTTAACTCTACAATATTTGTATCTAAATCTGAGTCTTTCATATTAGATTACCCTTAGATAATATAACATAAATCGGGGTAACCTGACTTGAACAGGCGACCTCTACGTCCCGAACGTAGCGCTCTAGCCATCTGAGCTATACCCCGAAGGTATTTGATTATACCCTGATTGAAACTGGTTTTAACAGAGATTCCCTACCTACTTTATTGCTTCCACTCTTTTTTTAGTTTTAATTGTGCTATCATCTTCCCAATATGCTAGAGAAAGAACTCTGGCTTGCCCCTCCAGAGAAAGAAATATTAGAGAATTTAGAAAACAAATGGTTTTACCACGACCCCATTTATAATCTATGTTTACAGTTATCTTAATTCAATTCATCAAACAGTGAGGCTTATGGTGCCGTAGCTGTTCAAAATGTCCAAGAATCACCCAAGATTATCGGCTTGGGATGGAATATGTATATGGGTGGAGAGACAAACTTCAAAAGGCAGGGGTATGCCAATCATGCTGAGTTTCAGGCTGCAGCATTAGCTGAATCGTTGGGCTACAACCTCAATGACAAACAGAATAAAACCTATCTCTATGTAGCTGGAAGATTTTCTAAAAGTGGAGGACTCTTCTTTAGTCCTAATTCAATATTCTTTACGTGTGTTACCTGCACTAAGACTATTCCTAAATATTTCACCAATGTTACCCTCGCAACCCCAACTAAAAATAATGGGTGGAGATATATCTCTGTACAAGAAGCATACAATTCCGCCCTTTACTTTAAGCACCAAGGGCTTAACAGAGAAGATATTACAGACCTAAATGCTAACACCACAAACCTGAACCTTGGTTTTACCCAAGAACATATAAACAAACTGATTGCCCTAATTAACAATAACAATATAAAAATAGATGAGAAATTGGAAGCGAATATTCTTAGGAACTACTTTAAACTCGTTAACTCCACAGCGAGTCAAAGAAGAATCTTTACAGAGGAAATGATAGATAGCGGATATACTACCCTGAGAGGTTCAGCCCAGGGATCTCTGTATCTAACAAAGTAAATTTTTATGTACTTAGACATGAAAACTGAAAGATACCTAGAGGTAAAAGTTAAAACTAAGAGTCAAAAAGATTGGGTAGAGTATAAGGATGGTATTTATATAATTCACACAAGACAACCTGCAAGAAATAATAAAGCTAACTTTGCAGTTATTAATCTTCTCTCAGATTATTTAGATATCCCTAAGTTTAATATTTCAATTAAAAACGGACTTCGAAGTAAAAGAAAAACTATCTGTATAATGAACCCAGAGAAGGATTAAGAACAAGATATTACTTACAACTTATTAGGTTTACATTGAGAATTTGAGGAGTATAGGATAATCAAACTCATCTCCTTTTTAACCCTAATTCGTTTTCTTTTTAAAAAACTTCTTTCTATTAAGATATAGATATATTAATACCCCTACACCAATAATAGTAAATATTATATTGTTGGATATATCAATTATTCTTTTAATAGCATACCAGCTAAGTCCAATTCTTAATCCTAAGAACATAAATATGGACAACTGAAGTATCGTTATTAAAAATACAGTTATTGGGATATATTTAAAACTATACCCTAGATAACCAGCTAAAATTGGAGTTACTATTTTGACAGCAGGAATAAACCTACTTAAAAAGATAAATAGCATGCCTCTTTTCTCCAAATACCTGTTTGCATCATTATATGCTTCCTCTGAGACACGCAAAATCTTACCCTTACCTTTAAGAAATTGAAGGAGATCCTTATTTCTAAGATAGTAGCCAAGTAAATATAGAAGTGAAAAACCAACAATACTTCCAAAACCACCTATTAAAACCAATAATATTATATTACCATTAGATGTAGCACCAAGAATTAATGCAAGAGTTGTAGTAGGAAAAAAACCAAATCCTGCTAAAAAAGCAGCAATATAACCGTACTCTGCAACCAAAAGAGCCACCATACTTATATACTCTGATATCATAGATTCAATATTATCATACTTACCAAATAAACATAACAATTACTGTTGAGCTGTAAACACGAATACATCAGGTTTGGAAGAAACCGTTTTTCAAAGACATTTTTAAGAAGAGATAATTAAGAACCAAAATGCAGAACCATACATTAGTGCAACTATCAAGTTAATGTCTTTTGAAATTTCAATCTAGCGGATGACAATACTAAGAGAAGTCTTTTCATAATACAGCTCATCATCCTTAACAAAATCTTCCCATACTTGTCTTCTCTCATCGTTAGTAAGTGGGATCATATCCATAGGCCAATATAACATCTGTGTAAAAGTATCCCTGGTACAACAAGTGAGAAGTATAGGATGATCAAACTCCTCTCCTTTTTTAACCCTAACAGGACAAACATAAACACGGAAATTATGATCCCGCATATATTCATAATGATTTACCCTTAAAATTTCTCTAGATGCTTGAACAACCCTTTGATACATATCTGGCATGAGCTCTTGAACTCTCTTGTCTCTAGCATAGAGAAATTCCATAAACTCAGGATCCTTGTAAGGATAATATGGAATCGCCCCTTTAAATTCAGGTTCCGAATGGTTTGTAATATTGCTGTTTTCTTTTTCTACTCTGCCTGAGTATAAGAACTTAATCTCAGAACTCCCTCTTCATTAAGACTTGTAGTAATTCTGTTCTCTCCTAAAGATAATTGAAGATTGCAAGGGTTTCCTTCAGCTCCTTCATATGTTTTTATCCAACCATCTTCTAACAAACCTTCGATATACATATCAAATTCTTCTCTTGTTGTTTTTTCTACAACAACAGCAACCTCGTCATCAAACATAGAATATTCAGCAGCTACAATATCTAATTCTACAATCTTTCCACCTGGATACCTAGGAACTACGGTAGGAAATGCGGCCTCCCAGTCAAGATTCTCTTCTGCCTGCTGTATCGCAGTTTCCGTATCAACTTCCTCTGTAGGACTATTTAAGGAATCAAAGAGAACATAACCCAAATAAACTGCTGCTATTAAGACTAAAATGCCGAAAACAATATAGAGGGTCTTTTTCATTAGATATTATTAAAAATTTATTTAATACCTACTAAAAGAGTAGCACAAGGACTATAACTGGTCAATCTGAGGAAGCTCCTTTCCAAATATGAAGACCTGGTGCATATATTTGGGGAATTTAACAAATTCATGCTGGTCATTCTCAACACACCATCCAGTTTCAAAACCATGATTCTCCAAAGTTTGCATAACATTTATTCCATGAGCTTCAGGATTTCTACAATAGGATTCAGGTTCCAAATGTAAGGTGTACTCTGGATAGTTATACTGGTCAACCTCCTCCCATCTATTAACCAATTGTGATTTCAAATGTCCCTGCCAATGTCTTTGGTTTGCATAGGCCCTGTTTGTCCACCCAGGGGTTCTCTCCATTTTCTGTAATATGTATTCCTGGAAATGAAATCTAACAAAATAGAAGTGTAGGGTAGAAATATCTAAAATCTCTGTTATATGTTGAAGACCAGGTGGACAACCTTCACGAGATCCAAAGTTAGAACAACCCTTCTTGTGCTTGTAATAATCTTGAGTACACAACCTATGAACTTCCCTCATAGAGTGCATCTCCAAATCTAAAGGAGGCTTTAAAACAAAAAACTCCCTTGGGATTTCATATATCGGGGGCAGGGGATCTCTTTCTAGTGAGGCTTTTTCCATAAGGGGATTATACACTCTTTAGAAAAAGATTGCATAAGAAGAATAATTAGCACACAGTTGACGCCACTATATTAACTATGTATATTTTTAAGTTATTTGTTCACATATTTAATATAAAGTACAAAACAACATGCATACAGAACTAACAGATTTCCTCTCCCTCTCTTTCAAAGAACTAGAGGAAAAGAACCTCGAAGCTAAAAAATTACGAAGTAAGAGAACAGATTTAGACCCTAAAGAGACAGAAAAAAAATACAAAGATTACCTTAAGAAGGAAAATGGGATAAAGGCAGTTACAGTGTTCTTCTCCGACCTAGAGGGACGATTCCACATGCTAGATTATGACAAAAAATATTTACTAGAATCTGACTCTAACCTAACCTTTGACGGTTCCTCTGTAAGAGGTTTTAGTCACGTAACAGAATCTGACCTTAGACTTAAATTAGATTGGGCTTCTTTTTACTGGTTACCCTCTAATCTTTTTGGTCCAGGGAAAATAGCAATTTTTGCAGATATATATACCGAGGATCATAAGGTCCACCCTTGTGACTTCAGGGCAAGATTAAAGGAACTAATGGAAGAATTAGAAGAAAAAGGCTTCATGATTAATCTGGGAGCCGAACTTGAGGGATTTCTACTAGAAGGTTTAGATGCAGAAACACATTATGTTGAAAGAAAAGGTTTTAAATTAGTTTCTCCTGGAGGATACTACCATTCCCTGCCTAAAGACAAGTTAAGATTGTTCATAGATTCAACGGCAGAAGTGCAAAGAGCACTCGGTTTTGAAAATGAAAAAGACCATCCAGAGGTTGCTCCTTCCCAGTTTGAATTAAATTACAAATATGCAGATGTTATTAACGCAGCTGACGAAATACAGTTGTACAAATTAATAGCAAGGCAGGTTGCTGAAAATATGGACTGCACAGCCTGTTTTCTACCAAAGCCCCTTACCGATATAAATGGTAGTGGAATGCATACAAATATCTCCATTTCTAAGAAGGGGAAGAATCTTTTTTACAACAAGAGTAATCCAAAGACCATATCCAAAGAAGGATTAGACTTCACGGAGAGGATACTAGGAAACGCTAATGAAATATGCTTAGTGCTTAATTCGAGTGTTAATTCTTACAGAAGGTTAGATTCTAATTACGAGGCTCCAAATAAAATAAAATATTCACATAATGACAGAACTTCAATGGTTAGACTCCCTATTGGGAACGAACATTCAACAAGAATAGAGGTCCGCTCTGTAGCACCAGATACTAACCCTTACCTTTTAATATACACACTGCTAAGAACAGGGTTAGAGGGAGAGAAAGAGGAGGTAGATAGTAAGAAAAGAATTCGAACAAAGACTCTTCCTTCCAACATATATGACGCAATTAGAGTCTTTAAGTCCAGTGACTTTACAACAGAGTTGTTGGGAGAAGAAGCAAAAGAGAGATATTTAGAATTAAAAGAGGCTGTAGCTAATAGGTCTCCAAAGGAACTAGGAAAAACAATAAAGAAGTCGGAGGTTCTCTACCATCATGAGATAATAAACCAGTATCTCTGGAACAAGTTCTAAAAACAGGTGTTAGTGATTCATTTCCTTCTCGTACGCTTCGGCCTCTGCCTTATCCTTGTTAATAGTTCCATCTGGGTGGTTAGGTGGTGCGTAGATTGTGTAAAGCTTTAGGTCAACATTAGAGGTATTAATTACGTTGTGTTTTGCTCCTGCAGGAACAATTGCAACCATATCTTCCTTTAAGAGATCTTCTTGGCCATCAATAACAACCTTTGCTTCTCCTTGCTCAATCCTGAAGAATTGATCTACATGCTCATGTATCTCTTCTCCAATATCTTCACCTGGCTTAAGAGCCATAACAACTAACTGCATGTGCTTTCCAGTAAAGAGAACTTGCCTGAAATTATTATTATCTACGGTCTTTTCTTCAATATTATCTATATATCCCATGATAATAAAACTTAGAATTTATATACTTTACAATATCTCACAATAAACATATGCTTTCAAGCTGTGAAGTCTAAGCCCTTTATAGACATCCCCTGTACAAATAGTATATATTTATATATTCACTTAACTGCCAAAAGATATGTTCCTGTCAAATAAAACAATAAGTAGATACATCCACGAAGGAAAGATTATTGTCCAAGGTAATTTACATATTGAGACTAAGGGTATTACTGTAAACTTAGGAGATGAATTGCTTATTCCAAAGAAAGGACAACTCTTTGATACCAGAAATCCAAAGGAGTTGAAATATGACAAATATGATTTGAGTAAAGAACCATATATCCTTAAACCAAATGACTTTGTGTTAGGTTCTACCCAACAGAGTATTAGAACAGATAAAGATATAATAACAATGTTAGATGGAAGATCTACTTACGCTAGGGCAGGTATGACTATTCATCTGACAGCTCTTGTTTTAGATGGCGTCCCATTTAATTCAGAGATCTCTGTTTTGGAAATAAAGAATCTAGGTAAGTTTGACATAGTCCTACACCCTGGGGAGAGAATTGGAACTTACCTTTTTGCAAAACTCTCTGAGCCTATTGTTGGAGATAAGATAAGTAAATATACGAACCAGAGGGGCGTAACTCCTCCAAAGGTGTAATTCCACTTGGTTAGAATTCTTAATTATTGGCCTCAGCAATCTTTTGGTGGTTTGCTGCAGATCTAATAATATACCTATATGCCGGACCGAAAATATCATCTAATGAATTTGCATCTACTACATAGAATTTAATCTTCCCATCTCTGGCTCTATTAGAATCTGTAACTAAGAGTAACTTGTTACCAAACTCATCTGTTGTCTCAGCCAATATTGCACCTACATGCCCAAAGTTTCCTGTCCTTGTAACAAACAAGTCTCCTGGATGGTAATTATCTATACTCAAACCTTTGCCAACAACTAGTAATCCTCCGAAACCGGTTGCAACAGATCCGTTATATGCTGCATAACCGTCTCTTACCAATTCCGTAGCGGATCTAACTCCAGAGCCTCCAATCCCTTGTATATTTAATTCAGGATAAAGTAGGGGTAAGACTCCTGCATATGTTACACATTGAAGAGGTTCTCCTTGAATATTCGTGTAGGAAATCATTCTAATTGCTAAATCTAAGTTTTCTGGATTTCTATTAGGATTATTTTTGTAATTTGCATACCACTGTGTAGTCTTTAGATAATCTGCAAGTCTAAAGTTAGGATCCTCTTGGTAACTGTTTACTGCTTCTTGGAATGCTAACAAATCTTGAAGATATTCTTTCTGTTCAAATTCACTTTCAAAGTATCTTATATCCTCACGGTTGTAGATTAGGTTAATAGCATTCTCAACCTCACTTAATGTGTAATTGAAACTTTCATAGGATTCAAAGGTATCTGCATGCTGAGATTGTCTAAATTGGGAATATTCATTCATCATATTCTGTAATCTCTCAGTTTGACCTTCTGGATATTGGTCTGTGAATGATAATACAAATATTGCATTAACATCTGACTGACCCCCTATACCGTCTTGAGCCGTTTCAGAGTAGGGGACTCCTGAAGGAGTCATATATGTATCTATTTTAAGGTATCTCTCCTTACTTAAAGACCATGTAAAATCATAATCTGGACCATCAGCGACTTCCTGAACAGTTGCATCCACAACGTATGGTGACATACTAAAAGGTCCCTGGAAATATCTAGTAGGATGAGGCCATTGACTAACTATTTTGTTTGTAGGATCTTGATGAACTAAAGAAGAGATTCCTGTGGCCATAGCACATACACCACCACCTCGAGACTCAGCTCCAGAACTCATTAAACCAGTAAGATAGTCATACCTCTTGTTAGGATCTAAAAGACCTATCATCTCCAAATAGGAGTACTCTCTTTCCGTGTTTAAGATTCCATTGGCATCTTGAAATTGTGAGATATTTAACAAAGCATTAAAAGTGTTGTGAACCTTATTAGGATATATACTATCTGACAAGGTAATATATGCTACAGCACTCTCACTGGATTCACTTTCCTTAGTAAAGGTTCTCTCCTCTCCTGAGCTATCTTTTCCCTCCATAACAATCGCAGCTACAGCCTTAGCACCATAAGTATTAGCAAGCAACCCAACCTCTATCTCCTCTTCTTCTGGACCTACTAATTTTCTTACTTCTGCAACTTCCAATACTATACCTTTATCTACTACAATCTCCTCAATTTCTCTCTCTTCATCTATAAATTCATCATTTTTTAAAGGAATAACGAAGAGAGAGGTAGGATTCTCTATCTCCACTACATAACCTGGGGCTTTCTTTTCAATATCTCCTACCTCGTAATCATTCCAATTACGAATATCCAAAACGGAATAATTAAATCTTTTTTCTTCCTGCTCGGCAGAGATTTGTGCTATCTCTTCATCTGTTATTTCAGCCGAGATATCTTTCATTACAACTTCCTCCTCCAAAATCTCTTTTCCCAAAGAGAGCTCTGTGTTAATAAAGGGTTCCTGTTCTTGAGTATTACCTTGTATCTCATCTATTTCCTCCTGAGGAAGAACTTGAACCTGTGGCGGGTTCTTTTCAACATCTGTATTTGGATTAGTATCTGGTGTTTTAGCAGGAGCACAACCAGCAAGAGCTCCTCCAACCATACTGGTAGCAACTAGACCATTAAAAACATTCTTTTCAATATTGTTCATACAAAATTAGCATAATAAAGTTAGGGAAATTAGACTATAGGGTATTATACTAGTTATAAAAACTTTTTTCAATCTATAGACGAAACCAATGCTTCTTAAAGAATATCAAGCTTTATTAAGTCCCTAATGTTTTTATTCTACTGTGTAATCATCAAAATAACCCTGTATTAGAACAACTGGTGTTCCTTTATCCCCACTACCTGTTGTTAAATCACAAAGACTTCCTAAAAGATCTGGAATTTGTCTTGGTGTTGTTCCCAAAGATTTTTCTACTTGGTACTTCTTTGTATTCTTTTCCTTTATTACACTCTTGACATATTCATCTAGGTTACCTGTTTCATCCCAATTCTCAGAAACATATTTTAACTTAACCTCCTTTGGTCTGCCTTTCAGACCAGATGTAAAGGCAGGCGAAACAACAGGGTCTGCTAATTCCCAAATTCCCCCAATAGGATCTTTAAAAGCACCGTCTCCGTAAATTAAAACCTCGACATTTTTCCCAGTTTCTTTCTTAAATCGCTTCTGCACCTCTAGAACAAATTCATTACCATCCCTTGGGAAGAGTTTTAATTTCTCTTCTGTAACCTTATTAGAACCTAAAAGACCATATTCCTTATTGTAACCTCTTTTACTATTCTTCCTATTGCAGATGTCATCTAAGCCATATATTATCTCTCCGCCATTTTCCTTTAGTATTTTCTTAGTTCTCTCTCTTGTATGGATATCACAGGCTAGAACATTCTTAGTATATTTGAGAATAAATTTAGGATCATTTGAAAAATATATTTTTATATTGTTCTCTCCTAAACTTTTGTAGTACTTAACATAGTCCACACCAGTAAATCTATGCTTAACCTCTTCTCCAAACAAATTTCTATACTTGGTCTCACCAAAAGAATCAGAGTAGGGGTTTAATCCTAAATCATACATCTTGTCTGGATCCATTAAGTGGTTACCAACCTCATCTGCAGGATAACTTAAGAGGATATGAACTTTGTCATAAGCTTTTGCTATAGACTTTAGAATTAGGGAGAATCTGTTCCTACTTAGAATGGGATGCACTAAAGCAATTTCCTTAGTAGGAAATTTCTTTTTAACCTCCATGGCAACATCATCTGCAGTAACATAATTTCTTTGAGAGATGGAAACTACTGCCTCTGTTATACCGATAATGTCTCCATTTTTTAAATCAAACTTCTCTCCCTTGGAAGCTCTAAGGATAGAATCTAGTACTATGCTTACTAGATCATCTCCGCTCTTAATTACAGGTGTTCTTATTCCCCTTACAACAGTTCCTGTATGTCTCATATTTAAAATTTTAATAATTTATACTTTTAATCCTAGCATACCTTTACATGGTATAGGTTGTTAGCAATAATATTAAGATGGGGTTTTATTCACCGGAATTAGTGAGAGAGTACCTAGAGTTTATATCTAAATTTTTCAGTTCTTCAATATTCTCTATTATAAACAGATGAACATCTTCAGAAAGAATAAAATCTTCTGGTAGTTCGGATCTTCTTGGATTTATCCAGACCACAGTTTTGCATCCAGCCTCTATAGCTGGGATTATATCTGCATTGAAGTTGTCTCCTACTGTGAGAACATTTTCAGGTTCACTATCTACTTTGGAATATGCATGTAGCCAACTTTCAGTATCTTTATTTTCGTTTATTGGAACAGCCACATAGGGGAATGTGTCAATTCCATCAATAAGGGAAGCAATATACTGAATCTTTTTTTCTGTCCAATCGTCTTGAGCATGGGAATTAAATACGACCTCTCTACCAGAAGATAATATTAATTCTATAATTTCTTTTGTGGAGGGATATGCTTTAGGTGATTTAGTGTAGTGTTTTTCTTGGTAAAACATTATTCTCTCTCTCATTCTGTCTGTAATGTTGCCTAGGTTAAGTTCCTTTAAATAGTTGTCTAGCCCTTCCTCATACTGTTTTCCTATTAAAACTGGTTTTCTTTTGTTTTTGTAATATACAGCATAGACTTCGTTTTCTATCTGTCTACTAATTTCCTCATAATAATGTGGGGCTATTTCTACTGGTAATTCTTGGGATATTTCCAGACCTAGGACATAGAGTGTTTCGTGGAATTGTCCTCCTGTGTCTAGAACTGTGCTGTCAATGTCAAAGGCAACAGCATCAATATTTCTCAGTTGAAGATATTCTAGTAGTGGGGCAGAGTTTTTTTCAAACTCTATCTGGTTCATTTTGGGTATTATATCTTACTCTTGGACTATTAGTATAGCCCTGTTAATTTACACATATTCTGTTAATATATTGTTATGAAAGTCAAAAAGAATTACTCCCTCAAAAACCACAATACCTTTGGAGTAGATATTAAAACAAAATATTTTGCAGAGATTAAAAATCTAACAGAACTTAAAGAAGTGTTGAAACAATATCCTAATGAAAAAATCTTAATCCTCGGAGAAGGAAGTAATACCTTGTTAGTAGATAATTGGTACGGAATTACCCTAAAGATTTCTATAAAAGGAAAGAAAATATTAACCAATGGCAACTGGGTAGAAATAGCAGTAAATAGTGGTCAGAATTGGAGCAACTTCGTTGAATACACCATAAAACAAAACCTTAGTGGTATTGAAAACATGATCCTAATTCCTGGTACTGTTGGAGCTGCTGTTGCACAAAATATCGGGGCATACGGACAGGAGATCATAGACACCATACAATCAATTAAAGTAATAGACATCAAAAATCTTCAACTACAAACTCTTTTACCAAAAGATTGTAATTTTAGTTATAGGAATACAAAATTTAAAAACGAATGGAAAGATAAATATATTATTCTCTCCTCTGTTTTCAAACTTAAAAAGTACCCTAAAGGAATTGAAGGGAACAAAAAATATAACAAAGATATTAGTAACAAGAAACAATATGGGGAATTATTACAGGAGTTAAAACTTTTTGCAAAAGAGCCATATGGGATAAAAGATAT
>DCVX01000024.1 GCA_002328805.1 Candidatus Dojkabacteria bacterium UBA2177 | reverse complement strand
CCTTGTTATTGCTCCAGAATCCAGACCTGCAATTGCAACTAAGGTTTTGAATGTAGATCCAGGAGGCATCTGTGCCGCTATTGCTCTATTTAATAATGGATTACCTGAATTACTTATTAACTTAGAATATTCTGCAGACGATATCCCCCCAACAAAAAGATTATTATCATAACTAGGATACGAAACTATTGCTATTATTTCACCTGTGTTTGGATCTTGGATTACACCAGCTCCCGCCTGTGCACCATATTCCTTAACTCCTTCCTTAAGAATCTCGTACAGTTGTTTCTGAATCTCCAAATCTATTGTTAGATAAAGGTTCTTACCAGATACAGGTTCTTTAATTACATACCCTTCCTTGGAAATGGTTCTCCCAATGGCATCTACCTCCCAAGCAATCTCCCCCGCCTGGCCTAAAAGGTCCTCATCGTATTCTCTTTCTATACCAGTCCTACCTATTACATCAGTAGGAGAAACATAATCTAATTCAGAGATATCTTCCGAGGAGACTGTCCCCGTATAACCTAACAGATGAGAGATAACTTCCTTTTCTGGGTAAAACCTCTTGCTCCCACTATCTATATAGACACCTGGGAGTTCTTCACTCATTGCCTTTATTTTAATAGCTGTTCCATCATCTATATCTCTAGCAATCAGCATTTCAGAGAAGTACGGACTTTCGCTATGAACAGAATAAACCTTCTCGGAAATAGTCTTAAACTTTTCATCACCCTTCTCAGAAGTATGTTCCCAATCATCCTCCAATATACCCCCAAGGGTATCCGAGGTCTTTTCAACCAATACTGTATCTATCAATCCTTCTTGATCTAGATAATGCTCTATTGCTAAATAAACATTCATCGCTGACTCATTAACTGCCAGCTGTTTTCCATTTCTGTCAAAGATAACTCCTCTGTATGGAGGAATTGATCTTATCCTAACCTGGTTATTCACTGACTTAACAAGCATCTCCTCTCCTTTTACTATCTGCAAGGAAGAAAGTTCAAAGATGAGTACTCCCAACAAAAAAAGAAACAAAAGGAAAACCAAAAGATAATTCCAACGCACATCCCCATTCTCTTCGCTTGGTTCTAGAAGAGTCTTCCTAATATTCTTTGCAACGCCATTGATGTCAGGAGGATTCTTCTTAGTATGAAGCACCTTTCTTTTTGTATTTTCTTTTTGCAACTCTTTAGAAATTTTTAGATTCATACTCTATTTTAACCGAATTTGAGAACTATTTCCTCTCCTTCTAAATCCAGCGAGTATGTAGTCAAGTATAAACACAACAATGGTTGTCAAAAAGGCTCTTAGAAGAGCCCTAAGGACCTCATCCCATGTTAATGCTCCAAATCTCCCCACCACAAAAAGGTTTGGAACAGTAATAAGAATTATGTAGTAAACCCAGAAGATTACTGTCTTAACTAAAAATGCTACCAGACCAAAATCTAAGGAAATAAACAGGGAAATTAGCAAATACAAAAGCAAGGGAACAGAGATAATTAAAACATTACTTCCCAGAGGAAGCTTGTAAACCACATCTAGGACTAAAAAGGCTACAAAGGAGATTATGAAGAAGATCTTTGAGTCTACTTTACGGAACAGGAAGAAAAATATTATTACAGAAAGCTTAAGTCCCATAAGAGCTAAAAGAATACTCTCTAAATATACTAGAGTAAAGAGACCTAGAATTGTTAAGAAAATATTTAGTATTAGCATTTTAAGATTCTATAATTACAAATACGGTCATCAGTCTGTCATAATCAAAAATGGGAGAAACATAACCAGTTCTCGAAGTTGCCGCAGGGTTTTCAGAAAGACCAACAAGGCTGCCCAAAACAAGATATTCCCCTACCCTTGTGTCATTAATTATTACTGTGTCACCATTTTTCAAGGAGGCATTCATAGACATATTCTCTATCTTTATCCCATCTGGGGCACCTTCTACAACTCCTTTTGTTAAAATTGTGATGTTTTCCATATTTCTTGCACTCTCTATATCCCCCTCCACAACAATCACCTCTAAACTGCTACCTCTATTAGAGGGTAATCTCACAAGAGATCCTTTCTTGTCCACCTCAACTACCAAGCCAATATACATATTACCTAGCACGACAACATCGCCAATGGCTATCCCCGCATCTTTTCCCTTATTTATCCTGAGAAGATTGTTTTCCTGGGGACTCAAGACCTTTGCTAGTACATACTTCTGCTCAGTATTGCCAAGAGCTATTTGCTTTTTTAGGGCTTCATTCTCCTCTTTAAGCGTTGAATAGAAAGCAGAATCTATCTCCTGTTCATAAACTTTCATACTCAATTCGGAGTATTCTCTACGGAATTCATTAAGCCGACCAAATGTTTCAAAATAACCACTAGCTTCTTGTCCTACATAACTACCATGGTAAGCCACAGGATCCATAACAAATGAGATTCCACTTCTTAGAAAAGATAATGCCCCAAGGGAGTCCAAAATAAGTAGGCCTATACCAAATATAATTCCTCCGAATAAAGCTAAATACTCTATTGATATTTTTTTAGAGTCTTTTTTCATAACCTAGAATCCAAAGTTAAACCAACTCTTCCCAAGACTTCTGAACACGCTCTAGTAACTCTATATGATCTAGCATCTGTGCAGTCCCTCTAGCTACTGTAGATAATGGATCTTCCACTATCTTAACTGGGATGTTTAATTCTTTACTCCAGTAGGTATCTAGTCCTCTAATTAAAGCTCCACCTCCTGTTAAACTAACCCCACTGGTTAAAAGGTCTCTCAAGAGTTCTGGCGGGGTCTCTTCTATTGCATCTTTAACAGCTTCGGTAATCTGGGAGATTGTATTCATAATCCCTTCTCTAACCTCTATACTACTTAACTCAACAGTCTTAGGAAGACCTGTTAAAAGATCCCTTCCCTGAACACTCATCCTCTTTTCTTTTTTCATTGGCATAGCAGAACCCATTGAAATCTTTATATCCTCAGCGGTTCTCTCCCCTATCAATACATTGTATTTACCCTTAACATAGTTAACAACATCTTCATCCATTTCATCTCCTGCAACTTTCATTGTTTTGTCAACAACTATATCTCCTAAGGAAAATACTGCTATGTCAGTTGTCCCTCCCCCAACATCGATTATCATACTACCAGAGGCCTCTTCTATTGGGAGTCCAGCACCTATTGCCGCTGCCATTGCCTCCTCTATTATAAAGACTTCTCTGGCACCTGCTGTCTTTGCAGCATCTATCACTGCCTGCCTTTCTACCTCGGTAACGGAGGACGGAACTCCCACGATAACCCTTGGCCTAGGTATTTTAAAACTTTTACCAAAGTAATTGTGTGCCCTATGAATAAAATGGTGAATCATCGCTTGAGTTGTATCGAAATCAGAGATAACTCCGTCTCTTAGTGGTCTTATAGCAACAATATTCGCGGGGGTTCTCCCTATCATCTGTCTAGCATCTTTCCCTACGGCAAGGACCGTTTTACTTCTCTTCTCAATTGCAACAACTGAAGGCTCAGAAACAACTATTCCATGATTTCTCATATACACCATGGTATTCGCGGTACCAAGATCTATACCCAAATCATAGGTAACTAATTCGAATAAAGAATCAAATAATTTCATCGCCATTATTAATTATGCTTCAAAACTGATACAACGATTTTATCATTAAAAAGAGGATATGACGAGTACAAAAAGAGACAGAGATAACTTAGTTTTCCTCTTGTTCTTTCCTCAGCTTCTTATAGCACTTCATACAAGCAGATACCTTAACAGGGGTATCAGATCCGTTAACCAGGACCTCTATTTTTCTGAGATTAGGTTCGAACTTCCTTTTGGTCTTAGGAGCTTTATATCTCCAACCAACGGAGTGCTTGTGCTGAATTCTGTTTCCAGCAACTGTAGATTTTCCACAAATTTCACAAACTTTAGACATAACGGAGAGATTATAGCAGAGATATGCCTGTCTTACTAGTCCTATAATTTAAATTTTCAGACTTCTATCCTAGAAACTCGGGATCTTTACCCTCCACAACCTTTAAATAAAGGCCTGTTCTATAAATCCCCTTAGAAGGAAGGGGTTTATATAAACCCCACGACACTACAGGCTTAGTAGACCTGTCCTATCCTATCATTTAAGAGAATTTTAATATTTATCAAATATAATTAATAAATATGACAGGAGAAGAAAATAAACAACCGAAGAAGAAGCGAATTCTTCACCCAAACTCATTCTTTCATATATACAATCGGGGAAATCGTAAAAAGCAACTCTTCTATAGCGAAAAAGACTATCGGGTTTTTTTAGGCTTACTCTCCAAATACTTAAATGTCTACAACCAACTGAATCTTTTCACATACTGCCTAATGCCAAACCACTTTCATCTCCTTTTGAAAACTAGCTCTGAGACACAGGACCTTGTCAAGCTAATGCACCGATCTATGACATCTTACGCCATATACTTTAATAAGAGATACCAGCAGACTGGACACGTTTTCGAAAGTCGCTACAAGAGCAAATATCTTCCCCAGGAAAAAGATGTAAAGAGGGTATTTGATTATATAACAGATAATCCAGTGAAAGCAGAGTTATGTAGAAATCCCGAGGATTATAAATGGCTTTGGACTTCAGAACTCTTATTCCTTTCTTTTAAGAAAAGTCAAACCGTAGAAAGGATAACTCTCTCCCCTTTCTAAACCCTTTCTAGACCAAGGTGTGCGACTCATTTTTTACTTTTGAAAAAGCCTTTCTCCCAACCAGACCACACTATAAGTCTAGTAGACCGGACCTCTTTGATATATAATCAACCATGTTTTTAACAGATACACTATACTGGATAATATTCGCTATCCCCTCGATACTAATAGCATCAACGATACATGAGTACGCTCATGGTCTCGCCGCTTTCAAGATGGGCGACCCCACTGCAAAGGCCGCAGGGCGACTGACATTAAACCCGATTGCACATATAGATCCGCTCGGAGCGTTATGCATGATAATCTTCAGATTTGGATGGAGTAAACCAGTTCCCATAAATGAAAATAACTTTGACAAGAGGGAGTTGGGAACAGCCATGACAGCACTCGCAGGGCCAATATCTAACCTCCTGCTAGCCTCTTTGCTTGGTATCATAAATTTAATATTTCAACCAAACCTTAATTCTATTCTCGGGAATTTCATAGTAACCTTCACCGTAATCAACTTGGCACTCGCTTTCTTTAATCTCCTGCCCATTCCCCCACTCGATGGACACAAGATAATAAGAGCAATACTCCCAAGAAAAGCTAGATACCAATGGGAAAGATTAGAGAAATTCTCCATACTATTATTAATTCTAATAATCTTCCCAATTTTACCTTCAGGTTCAATAGCTGGGACATATATGTCTACTGTTATTACAAAAACCTTAGATTTACTAGGTTTCTTCTAGAATATTGGTTATAGGCTCAAACCTATTTGTGTTTGCAAGTCTTTTCAAGGTAAAATATAGTGCTCTAGTAGGAATTCTATGGTTTCATAGCTCCATACAAAAGAGCTTAGGGATCTCAAATCATAGCCTGTTCCCGTGGGAGCAGGTTGCGAGAACCCACTTAGTTTCTAAGAGCTCTATGACTCCATACCTTCTAGAGCACTTTCCTCTCCTTTCCGTTATATTGACTATATATTCAACATATATTAAACTTGCAACTGCAAAAGCCGAAGTAGCTCAGTTGGTCAGAGCAATTGTTTTGTAAACAATAGGTCAAGAGTTCGAATCTCTTCTTCGGCTCCAAGATATGCAGAGGTGGCGGAGTGGTCAAACGCATCGGACTGTAAATCCGACTCCTTCGGGATACACTGGTTCAAATCCAGTCCTCTGCACTCCAAAATTGTTTATATCTTGGGCTGGATTAGCTCAGTTGGCTAGAGCACATTCATGGTAAGAATGAGGTCCTGAGTTCGATTCTCAGATCCAGCTCCACCCTATTTAGCCTAAAAGGCTTTTCTTCCTATCTAAATCCGTTTGACCTTCTTTATTATTTCCAATATAATACGGAGTATTTTCCCAATGTTGTTAATTTGATTCCGAAATACAATGGCAAAAGTAAAAAGAAATATAATCGCTTTTAAGTGTGAGGTCTGTGGTATGAAGAACTACACTTCTTTTAAAAGTAAGACTGTAAACGACAAGCTCGAGAAAAAGAAGTATTGCTCTACATGCCAGAAGCACACGGTTCATAAGGAGACAAAAGTAAAACAGTAGCTCTTTACCGATATAGGGGCCCATAGTTTCAATTGGTAAAACATCGGTCTCCAAAACCGTAGTTCTCCGTTCGAGTCGGAGTGGGCCTGCCAGTATAAATAAAAGTGAATATAAATAAAAAGTTATGAAATTAAAAAACATTTGGTTAGAACTTAAGAAAACCAATTGGCCAAGCAAGAAAGAGGTTGCTCAATTGACAGTATATACCCTAGTTCTTTGTGGTATAATCGCCATGTTTATGGTAGGACTAGACCTTTTGTTTTTTAATCTCAGGGACTGGTTCCTTAACCTTTAATTAAATAAATATGACAAAAGAGAATACAAAGAAAGAAGTAAAAGAGAAGAAGACCTCAAAGAAGAGTGCTTCTAAAGCTACTCCTAAGAAGAAATCTTCCAAAAAGAAGAAAAAAAGCAACCCTAATGCTAAGTGGTATGTCTTAAATATTAGAACTGGATACGAAAACAGCATACAGAAAGAGTTAAAGCAGAGAGCAGAAGCTACAGGAATGGAAGAGAAAATAGACGAAATACTTGTTCCTGTTCAGAAGAAAATAACAGTAAAGAAAGGTAAACAGGAAGTAAAAGAAGAAAAGATATTCCCAGGATACATACTGATTAAGATGGAATTAGATAATAAAACTTGGGATCTCGTTACTAACACTGATGGTGTAAGAGGTTTTGTCAAAACAGATAAATACCCCAAGCCATTAGCAGAATCCGAAGTTCTAGCTATCACCAAGTTCATGGAAGTAGAACAACCTTCCTTCAAAACTTCATTTAGTGTTGGAGAAGCAGTAAAAATTACAGAAGGTGCATTTGCAGACTTTATTGGCAGTGTTGAAGAGATAGATACAACCAAAGGAAAGATAAAAGTCCTCATCTCCTTCCTCGGTAGAGAAGCTCCAGTAGAGTTAGATCTTTCTCAAGTAGAAAAACTTTAAATAATAGATTATTACAATGGCAAAAGAAATAAACAAAGTTATAAAAATAACAATACCCGCAGGTCAGGCTACAATGGCTCCTCCTATAGGACCTACGCTTGCCCCTTATGGTATTAATACACAAGACTTTTGTGCTCAGTTTAACGAAAAGACCAAAGATGCTCAGGGAATTTTAACTCCTGTGGTTTTGACAATATATAAAGACAGATCCTTTGACTTTATTCTTAAAACTCCTCCTACTTCAGAGTTAATAAGGAGAGAATTAAAAATAAAGAAAGGTTCTGGACAACCAAATACAAAAAAGGTTGGGAAATTATCCAAAGAGCAGATGAAAAAAATAATAGATATTAAGATGCCAGACCTAAACACTACAGATTACGACCAAGCAGCAAAGATAATTGCTGGAACTGCAAGACAGATGGGTGTAGATGTAGAACTTTAATTAAGATAGGTAAAGAATCATGAAAAGAGGTAAAAAATACGAGAAATCAGTAAAAGATTTAAATAAAAGTAAGACTTATTCCCTAGAAGAAGGTATTAAGAAAGCTAAGGAGCTCTCTTATTCCAAATTTGTAGGCTCTTTAGAGTTACATGCAAATATCAAAGTTCCAAAGGATAAAGACCCTAAATCTATTAAGGGGAGTCTTTCACTACCCCACTCAGATGGTAGTACAGATGTAAAGATTGCGGTCTTCACAAAGGATAAACAAGACGAAGCTAAGAAAGCAGGTGCTGACTTTTTTGACTTTGACAAATTAGTAAAAGATGTGAAGGAAGGGAATATAGAGTTTGATGTTGCAATAGCTACTCCTTCGGTTATGTCAGAAATCGCAATTTTGGGTAAAGAATTAGGTCCTAAAGGATTGATGCCAAATCCTAAGGTTGGAACCGTTACGGAGGATATTGCTACTGTAATAGAAGAATATAAGAAAGGGAAACAGACTTTTGCATGCGATGCTTCAGGAGTTATACATATGAAGGTTGGGAAACTAGATATGGAGGAAGAGAAGCTTGTGGAGAATGTGCACGAGGCTGTTAAAGCAATAGAGGTGGCAGTTGGAAGAAACTATGAGCAAGCAATAAGCAAGCTTTACTTGGCACCGACTATGGGACACTCTGTAAAAATCAATTACACTAAAGAATAACATCCCATAATCTTTAAGATGAGATTTTAGACCCTATAATGTAGGATCTTTTTTTTTACTCCCAAACCATCGAGAATCTTCCCTTCTTCCTTACTATGAGGTATAATATACCCTTAGTAGTTTTATTGTTCATTCCAATTCAGAGTTAAAGGAGTTTAGAAATGGCAAAAATAAGCATTGACATCACCCCGTTCGAGATTGTTGAAAGAGATTTTCCCGAGGCATGCAAGTTTTGCCCAGAGGATGATTGCTCCGAATCTAATTGTCCTTTTCTAGAGGACCGGCTCGCCCTAGAAGCTGAATTGCTTCTACTCGAAGAACCTACTTTAGAAAAGTACAAACTCCTACAAAACTCCTACAAAGGTAGAAAGGAATAATTAAAAAACTATTAAAAAATCAAGAGAGGATGGTTGATTTCATCAACAAACATCACATATCATCCTCTCTTGACCAACCCCCACCCTCCTGTTATAATCCCCCTAGTATTATCCTAAGAAACAAGGTATACAAATAAATCCTTGCGAGGAATACATACAAATCCAAAACATTTTTAAAAAATAAAATAATGGCAAAGACACGCTCAGAAAAATCGGAGCTACTAGATAAGTATAAAGAAATACTTAAAAATAAAGGTGGTTATTTCCTAGTGAACTCTGACAGGACAGACACCTTCGCTATATCAGATCTTAAGATGAAACTTAAAGAGGTAGATGCAAATTACATTGTTGTAAAAAACACTCTCTTTAAAGTTGCTCTTCAAGATACAGAACAACCACTAGAGACTCTAGACTTAGAGGGACCTACAGCAATAATATACTTCGATGAAGATCCTACTGTTCCTGCCAAATTAGTAAGGGAAATACAAAAAGAAAAAGAAGTATTAGGTGCTAAAGGTGGAGTATATGAGGGAGAATTCTTATCTGAACAGAAGGTCATGCAATTAGCAGAAATTCCTTCCAGAGAAGTATTACTTGCTCAATTGGTTGGAACAATGAATGCTCCTTTAACAGGATTTATGAATGCTATTACTGGAAATGTTAAAGGTTTAACTGTGGTTCTTAAGGGCATCTCTGAAAAGAATGCTTAATTAGACAAAATATATTAATTTAATTAAAAAAGTTATGGCAGACGAAAAGAAAGAATTACCAAAACTATCTGCAAACGGAGAAAAAGTTCTCGAGATTGTAGAAAAAATGTCCGTCTTAGAGCTTGCTGACCTTGTAAAGGTTATGGAAGACAAGTTCGGGGTAAGTGCGGCAGCTCCTATAGCTATGGCTGCAGCTCCTGCAGTAGCAGAAGAAGTTGAAGAGAAAACCTCTTTTGACATCGTTCTTAAAGAAGCTGGTGCTAACAAGATTGGAGTCATAAAGGTAGTTAGAGGTCTCACAGAATTAGGTCTTAAAGAAGCTAAAGACTTAGTAGACTCTGCTCCTCAGACAATCAAGGAAGGTGTTTCCAAGGATGAGGCAGAAGATATTAAGAAACAATTCGAAGAGGCTGGTGCTACTGTTGAATTAGCATAATTCCTTAAAGAATTTGATTAAAGAGCCATTTCAGATGGCTCTTTTTCTTTTTACCCTCCACATCGACAACGATATGCCTAAAGTTGTATAATCTACAACGAATCTGCCTTTACAAATTAAATTGTCACAAAGGGTTAAATGGAATATTCTTTCTTTACTCAGTTGCTTTTAGATAATGGAGTCTCTCAACAGATTCTAGAACTTTTAGTTGCAATTACCCTACTCGCTACCCTAGTAAGTATTGCTAGATATATATTCGGATTCAAAACATATGGAATCTATGCCCCTATAATACTTGCAATCTCATATTCTTATAGTGGACTTCGCTATGGGTTAGTAGTTACTGCTACAGTAATAATAACAACACTAATCTCTTACTCCATAATTAAGAAAATAAGAATGCACTATATTACCAGAATTGCTATAAATTATTGCTTACTCTCAATAAGCTTGGTTCTTCTCTTCTTAATTGTAGATAGATATGGCTTTGGTTTAGAAAACATGGCAAATATTCCCCCACTCGCAGTAATATCTATAGCTGCCCTGTCTGACTTCTTCATAAAACAATATGTCAGTAAATCACTTAAGACAACAACTTTAATTCTAGGAAGCACTATAGTCATAGCCGTAATTGGATGGTACTTAATAACCAGACAGGAGGTCTCTTCCTTCATGATAAACAACCTATGGATTGTCCCTTCCCTAATCTTTGTCAACCTACTAGTAGGACAGGTTAAAGGACTAAGAATAAAGGAGTTCCTAAGATTTAATTCTATACTATCCGAAAAAGAAAATGCTTCTAAGTAGTGAATACAAAAAAATCCTTGGGTTAAACAGAAGAAACCAAGAATATGTCCGACCATATAACCCCCCTTCTGCTAAGAATATTGCAGATAACAAAATTCTAACAAAGAAAATTTTAGCTAGAGAAGGTATCAAAACACCTGAGGTTTACAAGGTTATTAGAAACAAAAAGCAACTAGAATTCCTAGATTGGGATTCCCTACCAAACAGTTTTGTTATTAAGCCGAACAAAGGAACTGGAGGAAATGGCATTATAGTCTTCTATGGGAAAAAGAAGAAGGAAACCGCCTGGATAAGACCAAGTGGGGAAATAATGTCTAAAAGGGATATTATCCTACACATAGAAAATATTCTTGAGGGGAGATTTTCCATGGGTTCAAAAACAGACATTGCAATAATAGAAGAAAGAGTTAAAACAGATCCATTACTAAAAGAATACTCTTACAGAGGAGTCCCAGACATCAGAGTTATCTGCTTTAACAATGTCCCAATAATGGCAATGACTCGTTTACCAACAAAGAGATCTAACGGTACTGCAAACCTACACTCAGGAGCAATCTGTACCGGCATAGACATCGCAACCGGAATAACTACCTACTCTATGCAGATGAATCCAAGGGCTTTATTTAGTGACACATATGAAAACATCGAAACTACCACAGATCTTAAGGTAAATAAAAAACTAAGTGGTATACAGATCCCTTACTGGGATGAAATACTTAGAATTGCCTTAGTATGCCAAAAGGTCAGTAATCTTGGTTATATAGGGGTAGATATTGCCTTAGATAGAGATAATGGTCCCGTCGTCTTCGAATTAAACGCAAGACCAGGGCTAGGTATACAGGTTGCAAACAGAACAGGACTTAGATGGAGACTAGAGAAAGTCAAAGACCTTGAAATCAAAAACATAAAACATGGAATAAGAGTTGCAAAGAACTTGTTCGGAGGAGAAGTTGAAGAAAGTATTGAAGCTATAAGTGGAAGAAAAGTTGTAAATATAAATGAAAAGGTCTATCTTTACCACACCGACCAGAAGAACCTCAAGAAAGCAAAAAGGGAACCCTTCACCGCATTCATGGATACTGGCGTCCTAACCTCCCGTATATCTAAAAATGTTGCAAACAGACTGGGATTCCTTTCTACTGTAAAATTCTTTAATTCTTTAGATATTCCTGAGAAATTTAATTCCCTCAAAGAAGCACAGGAATATATAGATAAAAACATAGAGAAATTAACAGAAGATGAAAAAATAATTAGAATTGCAAAAACTGTAGAAGAGGGCGGAGTTATAATACGTCCTGTAGTAGCTATAACCACAAAAATTTCTGGAGAGGAGAAAGATATAGAGATGATTATCACAGACGATATGACCTACCCTGTAACCCTCGGTAGAACAGACCTTAAGGGCTACCTAATAGATACAAGTAAAACATTTAAATAATTATGAAAACATACGACCAATACTTAAAAGAAGCAGGAAATGTTCACTTGGCATATTACCTAGAAGCTGCAGACAACCTAGATATAGAATACAAAATCCTAGTTAAAGGATTATTGGCCAGTTTTAAATATGGGGATAAACATTGGCATATTATTAATACAGTTACACCCCTAATCCCTGCAACAAGTACAACCATATCCAAAAGAAAACACCTAACAAACATGGTCCTTGCAGAGAAAGGACTCCCTGTGCCCAAACAAGCAGTTATACTCTCCCCTATTGATGCCATTAAGTTCTATGGTGAATACAAAGACATAGTAATTAAACCAACACAACAACTTGGAGGAGCAGGAGTCACTATCCTTCCTCAAAATGAAGAACAGGTTCTAAAAGCATACGAAAAAGCCTTAAAAGAAACACAATCTAAATCTAAGAGCAAAGTTATAGCAGAAGAATTCATACAGGGAGAAAATTATAGGTTCTTAGTTCTAGATAACAAAGTTATTGGAGTTGTAAGAAGAAAAGCAGCTCATATTACTGGCAATAGTAAAAACACTATAAGAGAACTTATCACTATGAAAAACAAAGAGCGGAAAGATTCTTTATTAAAACCAATACAGATAGATAACGAAGTGACACTCAAGCTCCAAAGAGAAAACCTTAATCTAGAATCAATCCCAGAGGAAGGAAAAGAGATTATATTAAGATACAACTGTAACCTAACAACAGGTGGAACCACTCAAGAATGTATGAACGAAGTTCACGACTACTACAAACAGATTGCCATCAAAGCAGTAAAAACCGTTGGTTCTAAATTCGGAGGTGTAGATATAATAACAGAGAATGTTAGCAAACCTACTAAATTAGTTATAAACGAAATCAACTACAACCCTGGTCTCAGATTACACTACAAAGTAAACGAAGGAGAAGTAGTTAAAGTAGCTATCCCTGTCATGAAATATCTTAGAGATAAAAAGTATTAATTAAATTAAAAGCAATGCAGATGAAAAATATCCAAGTTTTACAAGGTTTAAATTTCTATTCAGAAATTTCTACAACAAAAATTGTTTTTAAGAAATCAATTAAGAAATCTGACGAGATAATAAAATTGGTAAAAGAGATTGAAGATCTACATCCGGTCTTCTTAGATTCCTATGATATTAAAGAAAACACCGTATATATCAGATCCAAACTCACTTTTCTATGGAGAGAATTGGCAGAAACATTACTGAACCTTGCAGACGGGAAAATAACCTATAAAGAAGCTAGAGACTATGCTATTTCTGAAGTTATAAAAGACAGGATAGCAACTATGTCCATAATTCCCCTACTCTTTGCTTCTCAGAAACAAAATCACGAGATTACACCTACCGCATTACTAGAAGAAAGAGTGAAATACAGCAAAAGCATCAACCGCTTATATACAATTGGTGCGGGAAGAAATTCTCAAATAATAAACTTTGCCTCATCTAGTAAAGACTCAAAGATTGCAAAAGAAATACAGAGAGATAAGTGGTCCTCTAACCTTATGATTGAGAGACTTGGACTACCAACTCCTAAGTGGCAAATACTAGATTCTGCAGACCAAATAGAAGAGATCTGGGATCTATATGAAAAGCCCGTAGTTATTAAACCTACAGGTTTAACTGCAGGGAGTGGTGTTTCAACGGGAATAGATACAATCCAAAAAGCAAAAGATGCTTTCCGAATAGCAAAAGAGCCAACAAAGAAACATATAGGAAAGACATGGCAACAAAAGATAATGATTCAAGAACAAGTCCCTGGAGATGACTACCGCCTTCTTGTAATAGATGGTAAGCTAGAAGTTGCCACTAAGAGAATACCTGCCTTCATAATAGGAGATGGGAAATCCACTATAAAAGAACTAATTGAAGAAACCAACAGAGATCCTAGAAGAGATACTTCTAAACCAACCCATATATTAAAACCTATAAAAATTGACCCTCCTCTGCTAAGGCTACTTGAGGAAGAGGGTCTGACCCTCGACTCTGTCCCCAGAAAAGACGAAAAAATCACAGTAAGAAAGGTCGCCAGCATGAGCCAGGGAGGAATTACAGAAGACTTTACAGACAAGGTTGGTCCAGAAATAAAATACATAGTAGAAAGTATTGCCAGTTCTATCCACGCCTTTGTTGTAGGAGCAGATATCCTTTGCAAAGATGTCTCCAAACCTCTAACAAAAGATAACGGTGGAATAATAGAGATAAATACAAAACCAGAAGTTTACCTTAACCTCTATCCAGTTATCGGACAACAGAGAGAAGAAGTAGCAGATGTACATATTGAAAAACTTCTAAAAGATAATAAAACTAAAAAGATTGTTGTCATAGGCCAATTCGCAAAAGATATCCCTACTCTACTTAAGGAAGGGTCTATCTTTGGGTCTTACCTGGAAGAAGGAGATGTAATTGGAGAATATAAAGAAAATAGTATTTTAATAAATTCCTTAAGAATAAATAGCAATCTTGATAAAGAGAAAGCTATTCAATCTCTCAAAGTTAACGCACTATTGGATGTTATTATGATTCATCATAGAGATTGGGCAGACGCTGAATCCACTGGGTTAGGCTTTGACAAAATAGATATGGTTGTTGTAAAAAAAGACCTCTCTTCAAATAAAACATATATGAGGATGCTCAAGAAATACAAGAGAAAAGGGTTAATAGATAAAATTAAAATTATCTAAAAATATATACACTATGAGATATTTGATTATAGATAAAAGACAAAGAATAACAGGACAAATCTCTACTGCTTCAAAAAGATTAGTTCAAGAATTAGAGAAGAGAGATTATTCGTATGACTTCGCTTACAATGATGAACTCGAATTTATCATTAAAGACGAAAACCTCACAATAAGAGCTGGAGGAAGAGATATTACAGAATATTCCCATATAATCTTTAGAGGTCATTCCTTATCGGATGAGAAAGAGTATCACTTTAAGAGATACATAATCGACTATGTCGATCTGTACAACAGTAAAAATCCAGAGAAAAAAATTCTAGTTCAAAACTCAGAAGCTATTAAGAATCTTCCCTATTACAACAAAATAGCAACAGCTCTTTTCTGTGTAAAAAATAATCTTCCCTACTTTGACACCTATTTTAGAACAGACGGAGACTACTTACAGGATAGAGATATACTAAATGATTACCCCCTAATTATGAAAGATTACACAGGTGAAAACAGGATAGAGAATATAGAAGGAAAAGAAAAAATAAAGAAAAATGTCTTTAAATTAGACTCTATTGACGAATATAAAAAGTTAGGTAATATCGATACCTCTCGCATGTTTCTTCAAGAATTCTCTCCTTCAGGAGAAGACTACAGGATTTTTGTTAAGCTTGGAGAAGTTATAGGGGGATGGAAGAGAAAAGCTAAAGAAGGCTTTATGACTGTCAGCAAAGGAGAATACGAAATGTATAACAATCCCAATCCAGAAATGAAAGAGATTGCAGAGAGATTTGCAACACTAATCGGAGCAGATTTTATTGCAGTAGACTTTATGTATATTGATAACAAACCATACATACAAGAAATAAGCTTCCATCCAGGATTTAAAGCCTATGAGACAAAGATTACAGAAGGAAGTCCTACAAATATAGCAGAGGCAATTATTACTGCATTTAAAGAATAGCTATATCCCAGCTTTTTTAAATATCTCCTCCCATTTTTCTTTGGTTGGAACCCTCTCTGGTTTTTGTATTAACCCTTCCCTAACCCACTCAGTTTGCTCGAAACCAATCTTTCCAGCATAAAGCAAATCGTAAAGAGAAGGATCTTTATCTAAATTCCTTAAAACTTTTCTAAATCCCCTGAAATAGACAATATCTTTTGTATATAACCCACTATATGCGGTATCACTCAAGCCTCTCTTAATTCTATATACCGTACTAAAGGCACCATACCTCGGAAGTACCCCAAGTAAGGCATTGTACAATTCTCTAAAACTCATATCTTCGCCAATATAAAGAGTATATGTCAACGCGGCCTTTTTAATTAACCACCTGTCCGTAAGAAGTCCTAGATTTTGCTCATTCCATGTTGCAAGACCCTCCTCTACATCCAAGTAGGATGCAAGATTGGCTTTAGATAAAGCATCAAACCCTGTCTTCGCTCCATTTGTTGCTCTTAAAACATGGGTTCCAACCTCGTGCACAATAGTTTTTCTTAACTTAAATTGTGTTCTCTCTATCTTAGGATCTACAAACACTCTCTTTGACTTTATACCAACCTTTATGGAATTTTTAGAGATGTTCTTTGACTCGGCAACACCCCACTCTTCAAGCCCTAACTCGTTAAACACAACTTTAAATACATCCTCTATTTCCTTGTAACCAAAAGTCTTTCCCTTATCTAAAGACTTAGATTTTTTAACATCATAACCAGACATCCTTCCCCTTAAGACCCTAGAAGCATTCCTGAAAAGTATTGAAGATGGCTTCCCATAGCGGTTATAGGATATATCTGTTACTAATTCATTATTTCCTACAGCATGCATTAAATCATTAGCTTCCTTTTTTGAGCTAATCAGGCGGATATAGAAATCAGATATTCTTGGATCTACATCAACTATCTCCTCTACATGAAGGAGTTTCCTTAAGATATCATCATTGTTGTTCTTTACAATCTTGTATTGAAAATCTGGATTATATGTATCTGAGTCGAAAAATTTCTTCTTTTCGGACTTAAGATTTACAGGAGTATAAACCATTGAAATTGGAAGCCTTAAGTCGTTTAAGAGTGAACTAACCTCTTGTAAAGTCATCCCTTTTCTGGCTTTGTTTAATATTCCCATAACCACATTCTACTAAAATATTGCTCGAAAAACTACTTGGTTATTTATCCTTATCTCCTATTACACCTATCTCCTAAATTCTTTGTTAAATGAAAATACTCTTTCCCCTGTTGCAATTAACTCTAGAGCTATACCTGTTCCCTTAGCAACACAATATAGAGGGTCGTCTGCAACATGAGCTGGAACTCCGGTTGCCTTGGATAGAAGTTTATCTAAATTTCTAAGCTTTGCAGTACCTCCACTCATAACCATTCCTCTATCTATTATGTCTGCAGATAGTTCTGGAGGCGTTTTTTCTAAAACAGTCTGTATGGACCTAATAATATCTCTAAGAGGTTTCTCTATAGCTCTGGCAACATCGTTTGAGTCTATAACCATAGACTTAGGCATACCAGCACCAACATCTCTACCTCTCACTTCCATCTCCTTAGGATCCTTAACTTCAACTGCCGAGCCAATTTTAATCTTCATATTCTCTGCTGTTTGTTCTCCAATTAAAACCCCTTTCTTCTTTCTCATAAAGGATATTATGCTTTCATTAATAGCGTCTCCAGCAACTCTCAAAGATTCGTATTCCACTATTCCATCCAGGGACATAACTGCAACCTCTGAAGTTCCCCCTCCCATATTTATTATCATGCTACCAGCAGATTTATCTATAGGCAGACCCGCTCCTAATGCGGCTAACAAAGGTTCGGGTAGAAGTGTAATACTTCTAGACCCTACGGCATTGGCTGCCTTTAGAACAGCTCTCTGCTCGACAGTAGTAATACCCGCAGGAACACTAATAACAACATCTGGCTTAAAAAATCTAGACTTACCCAGGGCTTTGTCAAAGAAATGTCGAAGCAAGGCTTCTGTGACCCTAGAGTCCGCTATTACCCCATCTCTAAGTGGTCTCTTTGCAACAATGTTCTCTGGGGTTTTACCTATCATTTTCTTTGCCTTCTCCCCAACTGCAATCACTGTATAAGTATTGACATCTATAGCAACGACCGTCGGCTCCATAAGGACAATGCCTTCTCCTTGGACAAAAACAACCGAGTTTGCTGTACCTAAGTCAATACCTAGCTTTTTTCCAATCATACGTCGAAAACTATAAGTTATTTACTATTAAATTCCAAAAGCATAGCTTTTTTCATCTGCACTACTGTTTCTTTCGCTATACTAGAGGTTTTGACACTACCTTCAATTGCTTTCTTTAGAAGTTCATCCTTCATCCCCTCCGCTTCTTTTCTCCTTTCTCTTATTGGAGTAAGCTTCTCATTCATTACCTCAAATAATCTCTCTTTAACCTCCACATCCTTTATATTCCCTTCCTTGTACCTTTTCTTCATCTCTTCAACTTCGTCTTTATCCTCGTTGAAAAGATCCATATACAAAAAGGCAACATTGCCCTCTATCTTTCCTGGATCTGTAGCATGTATTCTGTTAGGGTCTGTATAAACCTTAAATACCTTCGCTCTTAACTCTTCTGCACTGTCAGAGAGATATATACAGTTATTTAAACTTTTACTCATCTTTGCCTTCCCATCTATTCCTGGGATATTTATATCTACTCCAAAGAGAGCTTCTGGCTCATTAAAAACTTCTACACCATAAGTGTTGTTAAACTTCCTTGCTAACCTTCTAGTATCTTCAACCATAGGGGCCTGGTCCTTACCAACAGGAACTAAATCAGCATTAACACAAAGAATATCTGCCACCTGATGTATAGGATACATAAAGAAACCTAAAGGAGTAGATTTATCCATACCCTTCTGTGCTATCTCTGTTTTAATAGTAGGATTGTGTTGTATCTGCTGGATTGAAACAAAATTTGCAAGGTACACAAATATCTCATGTATTTCGGGGACTTCACTCTGAATAAATACTGTAACCTTGTCAAAATCTATTCCTGCAGCGTAGTAATCACAAAGTAATTCCTCAATATTCTCCCTAACTTTCCCAGGATTATCAAAATTGTCCGCGAGAGCCTGGACATTTGCAATTAGAATATATTCATCATATTTGTCCTGCAACTGAGCTCTATTCTCTAAAGACCCCAACAGATGACCAATGTGTAGTCTCCCAGTTGGCCTATCACCTGTTAAAATTCTTTTCTTTTCCATAATACCCCTATTTTAACAACTTCTTTACCATTATGCTATACTTTACATTGTAAAGAAGATGGAAAAAACAAAAGATAAAACAGAAGGAAAGACAAAAGAAAAAATAAAAAGAGAAATTAATGCAGTCAGCCTACTCATGTCCATTTTTTCAGTATTATTTATTGTAGGTGGTGCACTTGTAATTTACTACTTCTCTAGAGGTTACAGAATTAATATCTCCGAAAAAAATATTAAAAAAACTGGTGTCCTTACAGTCCAGACTGAACCATCCTCTGCGGAGTTATATATTAATGGAGATAGTATTGGAAGAACACCCAAAAGTAGAACCTTGGATGTTGGGATAAATAGTATAACAGTTAAAAAGAACGGTTACCGAGATTGGCATAAACGAGTAGAGATAGTTGAGGAAAAATCCACTCTACTATATCCTTTCTTAATACTAGAAGAGATAGCACCTCTAAGTGTTTGGGAACAGCAAGGAAAAGTAGAAAAGACTTGGGTAAGTGATAACGAAGCCTACTTCATATTCCTAATAACAAATCCAACTGGAGAAAGAGGTTTGTGGAGTTACAGAATTAATAGCCCAGTGTGGAATTTAAATCCCAATCCTGTTCAACTCCTGACATTAACAGAGGAACAAGATATAGATTTAGAGATTGCCCATAACGGCCAGAAAGCAGTCATGACGCTTACAGAAGGAGAGCTAGAAAATCACTACATTGTAAATCTAACAACCCCCATACTCTTAGAGAACCTAGAACCAATCTCGATTCCTGAGATTGCGGAGTCTACACACTCTTGGTCTAGAGATAATAGACACATAGTACTGGAATCTGCCACTGAGATTTCTACAATTGACACTACACTACTCCCTGAAATAGAGGAACCCAGTCTTCTAGTAACAAAAGAACCAGATACGGATTACATCTGGAACACAGATGAAGAAGGATTCTTTTACATTCTAGAGGATTTACATACAGAAGAAGACAGCACATACATATATGCTCTCAAACAGATGCTTCCAAATGGTCAATCTCCTAAGTATACGATTGACAAAGCTTATTTTCAGAAGGGAACTGACTACATAGACCACTATAGGAACAATGGAGATTCTTATCCAGAATTTACAACCTCCCCACAAGCGACACAGGCTATAGGTAAAATTACATACTTTGAAGTCAATCAAGAACTTAATGGTGTATATATCAAAACAGAGACCTCTGTATACTGGTATGACATTACCACAGATAAATACAGAATGATCTGTACACATCCTGCTAAACTCATATCTTTCTCTCCAGATTCAAGAAAACTTCTCTTTGTTAACGACAATTACTACTATATCTTTACCCTAGAGAAGGAAGAAGCCGACCACACGGAAGAAATAGGGACGAGAAAGGTTGAAAACATATCAACAGAGAATACAGATAGAATATCTTGGCTCTCTAATTCAAATTATCTTTACTACATAAAGGAGAACAAACTCCAGATCTCAGAGAAAGATGGAGAGAATCAAACAGAACTCTTAGATATGGACCCAATACTTTTACACACCATAAGAAAAAATAGAGAATATATTGTTACCCTAGAGAATAGTCCTGACGAGACTACTGTTGTAATAAATCAGTATAGACTTAAATAACAACAAACGCACCCGGTCGGAATCGAACCAACAACCTACGCGTTAGGAGTGCGTTGCTCTATCCTATTGAGCTACGGGTGCAAAGTTTCTAAACACCCCCTATCTTACCATTTTTACACAGAAATTTACACATAAACACCTTTAATAAGGGGATTATAAAGAATTCCTCTCCCCATGTTATAATTAATGTCGTCATGTCACAAGATTACATAAAAATAAGAGGAGCTAGAGAGAATAATCTTAAAAATATCTCTGTAGATATCCCTAAAAACAAATTAGTTGTCTTAACTGGATTATCAGGAAGCGGTAAGAGTTCCCTAGCCTTTGACACTCTCTATGCAGAGGGCCAAAGAAGATATGTGGAATCACTTTCTTCTTATGCTAGACAATTCCTCGGAGTGATGCATAAACCAGATATAGATTCAATAACAGGGCTCTCCCCTGCTATCTCCATAGACCAAAAGACAACCTCTACAAACCCAAGATCGACGGTTGGAACCATTACGGAGATATATAATCACCTAAGATTACTCTATGGACATGTAGGACAAGCCCACTGTCCAAAGTGTGGTTCAGAGATACAAGCCCAGACTATAGAAGAAATAACAAAAAAAGTGATCAACCATCTAAAAGGTTCCACACAAAAAATCCAGATAGTTTCACCCCTCATAAAAAACCGTAAGGGACAGTTTATTTCCCTTTTTGACAGACTCCTCAACCAAGGATTCCTTAGAGTGATGGTAGACGGTGACATTTACATGCTAGATGACATAGAAGATCTTAATCTAGATGAAAATAAAAAACATACTGTAGATTTAATTGTAGACAGACTTCACACAAAAGATATGGATACAAAGGAATTCCACAAAAGACTTGTTGACGCCATAGAATTAGCAACCACAGAGTCCGACGGAGAGGTTAAAATTATATTGGAAAATGGAGAAAATCTTTTCTTTTCAGAGAACAACACCTGCCTTAAATGTGGCATCTCCTACCCTAAAATAACTCCAGCATCATTTTCTTTCAACGCTCCAGAGGGTGCTTGCCCTGAATGCACAGGCCTTGGGACATTAAAAGAGATTGATATTAGCTTAATATATAATCCTAGTCTAACAATAAATGAAGGGGGAATATTCCCATGGGGAAACAGAACTACAAAGGATAGTTGGACATCAAGGATATTAAAAGAAGTTGCTAAAGAGCACAATTTTGACCTGAAAACTCCTATTGGAAAATATCCTAAAGAAATTTTTGACTTAGTATTCTATGGGATAGGGACGAGACCACCATATACAATTGAATATACCAA
>DCVX01000006.1:22097-22405 GCA_002328805.1 Candidatus Dojkabacteria bacterium UBA2177 | reverse complement strand
AAAGGTTTTAAATTTGTAGGTATGGACTATTCCCAAATAGAACTTAGAATAATGGCAGACATATCTAAAGATGACCTTTTAATAAAGGACTTTAATGACAATCTAGATATACACAAAGCCACTGCTGCAAGGCTTTTAGACAAAGAGATAGAGGAAGTTACAAAGAAGGAAAGAAGCCTTGGAAAAACTGTAAATTTTGCAGTCCTCTTTGGTCAAACAGCTTACGGTTTAGCCAGTATGTTAGGTATAGATAGTGATGTTGCCGCAGAGTACATACAGAGCTACTTTGAGCACTACAAAGGGGTAGA
>DCVX01000006.1:7759-22055 GCA_002328805.1 Candidatus Dojkabacteria bacterium UBA2177 | reverse complement strand
CTACAAATCCATGACGAACTTATATTCGAAGTGCAAGAGAATAGGGCAGACGAATTTATAAAGGAGGCAGAATCTCTAATGGAAAGAATAGTCTCCTTGAATGTTCCTCTGGTAGTTCACTCTTCTATGGGTGATAATATGGCCGAATTAAAATAAGGAGAAAGAAGAGAACGGAGAAAATACCTCAAGTATCGTCCGAAATGCCTTCAAACCACCACTATAGAGCCTTTTTAATAAACATTTAACACTCTATGGGTGCCTCTGTTTAACAAATAGATAAAATAGATATATAATTTGTTATGAATTCAGAACACAAGAAAGACAATTCCCTACTGTTCAATTTAATAACTCTTCTAACTTTTGGCCTGACCCTATTTTTGATCATATTTTTAAAGCGGGGGGAGAGTAAGAAAATTGAACACCATTCTAAAAATGAATCTGACGAAAAGAGCAGGGTAAAAAATAGTGTTCAAGAACATAAAGAAGAAAAAGAGGAGGTCCCACAAGAAGTACCAATTCCAGAGAATCTAAATGCTAGACAGAAGAAAATACTCCAGGAGATAGAGAGTAGGGGCATCTTGGAACCCAGTGAGATATATGAACTAGTTCCGAGAGTTTCAACTAGAACCGTTAGACGAGATATGGATAAGTTAGTAGAAGCAGGTCTTGTTCTCCAGCGAGGAGCAACAAAGTCAACACAGTATATATATAAAAGTTAAGAATATGAGTAAGGTTAGTTTTTCCTATGTTTGTGACATTTTCAATACCCTTGAGGGTACAGATTCTAGGAATGAAATGACAGAAGTTTTGTCCAATTTTTATAAAGAATTGGACCCTTTAGATGCACAGATATTATCCTACTTAACTCTAGGAAGGGTTGCACCTCTTTTTGTTAATAGTGAATTTAATTATTCCGAAAAAAGCTTTATATCCCTCCTTAAAGATATGTCTAAGAGTAGAGATCTAGATGAGGACATAGATAAGAAAATGGAAGAATTAGGAGATATTGGAGATATGCTCCAATATTTTACAGAAAAGATTAATTTCAAAAGTTCAAAGTTAACTCTTCAAGAAGTCTACAACCTCCTTTGGGATATTGTTAATGCAAAAGGGACAGGTTCTGTAGAGAGTAAAAACAAAGTAATAGTAGATACATTAAATAAACTCTCACCATTAGAGGCTAAATACTTCTCAAGAATTGTTTGTGGGGAACTTAGATTTGGGGTTAATACGAAAACATTGCTAGATGTTTTCTCTGTAATGGTTGTGGGAGACAAGAGCCTTAAAGATGAGCTAGATAGGGCATACGGTGCTCATGCAGATATTGGATATATTTGTTCATTGGTTTCAGGAAAGAAGGAAGAGAAGGCTAGAAAAAGCTTATCTTCAGTTAAAGTGCAACCTGGTATTCCCGTTATGGCAAGGTTAGTTGAAAGGGTTGGGGATTTTGAGGAAGTTTTTGACAGGCTAGGAGAGGAGTTTCTAGTCCAAGCAAAGTATGATGGACTAAGGTGTCAGATTCATAAGTTTAAAGAATGGGATTTTTCAGATAAAGAGGCAATATGGTTTAAATATATCAAGAAAGAGGAGAATGGTTCTCTCTTCGAGATTAAGGAGAAAAAGTCTAATATTAGGCTTTTTACAAGGAATCTCGAGGATGTAACAGATATGTTCCCAGAGGTTGTTGAAGCAGCAGAAGGGATAGGGGTAGAGTCATTTATACTAGATTCTGAAGTTCTAGGTTGGGATGAGGAGAATCAGAAGTTTCTTCCATTTCAAGATACAATGCAAAGAAGGAGAAAATATGAGGTGACAGATCTAAAGAAGCAGGTTCCTGTGAGGGCAATGGTTTTTGACCTTCTTTATTTAAATGGTGAGTCACTTATGACTGAGAATACCATTGATAGGATTGCAAAACTGGAAGAAATAAATACCAGCGGGGGTATAGCAGTTACAGAGACAATAAAAATCAATAATATTGATAAACTGAGAGAAATTTTCAATGAAAAGATCGAAGAAGGACACGAGGGTTTAATAGCAAAAGAGAAGAGTGGGGGATATCTACCGGGGACAAGGAATTACGAGTGGATTAAGCTAAAAAAGTCTATGATGAGAGGACTTGTTGACACAATAGACCTTGTAGCGGTTGGATATAATTTTGGTTCTGGAAGAAGGAAGGATCTTGGAATGGGCTCGGTCTTAGGTGCAATCTATGACGAAAAGGAAGATATGTTTATTGGCATATGTAATGTAGGGACAGGGTTTAGTGACGAACAGCTTAAAAGTATTTCTGAACAACTTCGAGAAGATTCCATAGATGAAAAACCCAAGAATGTTGTTGTAGAAAAGAGTTTAGAGCCAGATGTTTGGGTTGAGCCTAGGGTTGTTTTTACTGTGGAAGCTGATGAAATAAGTAAGAGTAAGGATAGTAAATATCTGTCCCTAAGATTTCCAAGATTAACTGTATGGGGGAGGGATAAGGGGATAGCAGAGGCTACTGGTTTGAAGGAATTAGAGGAGATGTATGGGGGGTAAGGGAGTCTTTTCTTGAAATGATACTTCTATTAAATTATGACTTATCATTTCTAGATGTGTTTTGACACATTTATCTTTAAAGTAGGTAATTCAAAACTATTAAAAAACTTGATTAACTCTTTCTTGTCAATAGCCTCCTTGTATATAACAGTATCTTCTTTCTTAGAAATTTCGTTTAAGGCAAAATTTAGATTTTCAATAACATTCTTCTTTGAAAAGGGCTTACGAATTTCTTTCTTGGGTATTAGGGCAATAGCATCTTTTAAATTGATATCAAGGGTTTTTTCCATCATATACAAATCATAAAAATCTCTGTATCTAAATCTATCATTACAGGCACGTAGTTTTTCTGTACAGATCTCGGTTGGATCCATAACATTTACATCAAAAACCATCCCCCAAGCATTTCTGTATTCTTTTTTAACCGCAGGGAGAACGACATTTTGAAAATGGTCCACTTCAAACTTAATACTGTTAGGTGTTTCAAGTACTCCATAATACTTTAACTTCTCAATCTTAAATGTTGTTTTTGATTGATATTCTTTCTTCACTTCGAAAAGATTATCCTTCGTCAAAACCTTCTTGATATCTTCAATTCGAATATCTTTGTCAACTGCTGTGAAATCAAGATCTTCGGAAAATCGCAGTTGGTCTAAATAGCAGTGATATATTGCAGTCCCACCCTTGAAAACAAGTTTGTTTGATAATTGGGATTGCGAAACTAATTTCATAGCAAGTGTTAGAAAATAATCTTTTTCAGCATCGTGAAGAGGGTAGTGTAGTATTTTTCGCGCAATGTATTCTAGCTTTTCTCGCGTAATTAGTTGAGTCATACCTTTTGATTTTCTAATATTGAATCATAGTACAGTCTCCATTTATTGCTAAATGTATCGGATGAATTTAGAATACGTGATGTTGAATTTTTATTTATATAAACTTCAAGCTTTTTACCGTCAATCTGGGCAATATCAAATAGCAGACCCAATGTCTTTATTGTTGTTTGAGAAAAACTTTGGGCATATTCAATTAATAGCTTAATATCAATTTCAGAATTATATTCAATTAACTTCTCTAAAACAAGACTGACTGTGTTAATAGATCTCTTGTATTCTAATAAATCAAGCAATGCTCGTTCTTTTGTTGCAATTCTAGCATTTCCTCCATCTACTTTTTCAAGGTTAAAACCAAAGTATTGTTCTTCTTTAACTTTTACGTACTCGTAAGTTATTTCTTCAAGTGTTTTAGTTAGATATTGTTTTTGTGATATGGATCTGAAATTTTTTAATCCCTGGTCAAATATTCCATGGTATTTTAAGGCTGCTTCAAAAGAAACAAATGATTGTTCACCAATTGTATTGGCAATGATGTAATTTGATATAGATGTATAACCTAAGCTACCTATTTTAGATATAAAGTAGGTCCCTCTTTTTAGTCTAACAAGAAGGCCTTTATTTATTAGTGTAGATATTTTTTTGTTTATATCCTTGTATTCGGCTAGGTATTGATTTAATTGATCTATTGTTATAATATGGCCTTCGTTTATTAGTATTTTTTCGATAAGTTCTAAATCTCTCATGTGTATATTATATTAGATAATTACCATAAATGTCAATTATCTGATTTGAGATAAATTGGCCAAAAGAAGGAACATGAAAGGTAAGACGTTTAAATATTTGGTATAATCTTTCTACGAAGTAAGGTGCATGGAGGATAGGACTCCAGAGTTTAGCTAACTAGTAGGGTGCAAGTCCCTCACCTTGGGTTATAACCTTCCTCCCTCACTTCCGTAATAGGTTGGGGGGAGGAGCAATTTAGTTTTCATATATTATTAAAGATTCTTCTTTTGGAAAAAGGTTTGGGTAACTAATAAGTTACTGTTTTTTGCAAACGTAGCCTTTTAAAGATATATAACAGCAAGGAATTGGAGGAGATGTATGAAAAAAAGAAAGCTACTCTTTTAATTTCTCTCCATAGGTATAGATATTGAAAAAACCCTATTTTAAAGGTATAATACCCGATTATTTACACATTTTTGATATATGGAAAAACTAGGTATCGAATCAAAATACGAGGGAGATCAAAGAGAAAAACCTGGGATTAGCAGAGAAGAGAAATTTTACAGGTTTATTTTTGCTAGCAGCGTATTACTTGCTGCTACACGTTCCGACTACACTTCCAATAAAGCACAGGCTTCTGGAATAGATGAAAAAGCCCCGCAGGGAGAGGTTTATTTACCATCAGAAGAGGAATTAGAAGAAGAGCCGGATGGTAGTTTAACTGTAGAGGATAGTAGCCAAGATTTTATTTTTTATCCAGACTTTTTAACCTCTCCTGAAGAGTTCTGTTTTCTTCCTTCAAACATAGGTTCTGGTTTAGATTCCGAAGGTTTTGTTGTTGAAGAAGAGGTTGAGACAGTAGAAGAGGCAGAGGAAGAGGTTGTTGAGGAAGATGTGTTTGCAAAACTTGAAGAAAGATTAAGTCCAGAGGTTAAGGAGATTCTTTCTCTCCAACCAGAATTATCTTTTGATGAAGATGGAGGATTGCATTATGAAGATCAGGACGGTTCTAATCCTGTTCTTACAGTAGAAACAGATAGGCGCATGTCATTCCCTTATGAGCAATTAAATGATGTTAAATTCTTTGTAATACATTATGATGGAGGTCCACAGAAACTTGCATCTGGAGAATACAGAACTGTTTTAAACACAATAAACGGTCTAAATGGGGGTGGTAATCCGAGTGTGCAGTTTTGTGTAGATCAATATCCAGTTAATAATGAATTTGTTGACAAAGATGGTGTAGGAATAATCCTCTCTCAGGCTACGGGACCTGTTCCTTACAAGGGGAGGCATGTAATGATAGGTTATGATTTAGAGACAGGTAGAGAGGATCTTAACAGGGTTAAGACGGCAGATTTGTATGAGCAAGTTGGTGTGGGTCAGGATTATATAGATTTTATTAGGGCAGGTTATAAAGATTTTGAGTCTTTCTCATTGGGTTTAGAGCAGGTTGGGACAAATTACTCTCACAATTTCCCCGAAGAGTTTCCGCCTAACCAGCAGATAGCGAATGTTTTGGCCTTAGTAGAAGCTGCTGCTGAGAGGTATGGGTTGTCTGCTTGGGATGTTGTAGGCCATGGTGAAATACAGGAGAAGGGGGATCCAGGGGATGAATATATGCTTACTTTGAGGTTTCTGTTAGGTTTGTCATACTTGTTAGATGAGCAATTGCCAGATGATTTTCTAGAAACTGATGACCCTTATGATTACTTTGTTGCATTGAGGGATTACTCAGTTGCGAGAATGGGGGAGAGTAGGTATTCTGATTGGAATGAGATATATGGTTTGGATGGTGTAATTGAGTGGTTTGAGAATGAGGAGGCCGTAGCAACTGAAGAGAGTTTTGTTGATAGGGTACTCACGGCAGAGGAGAAGGAGTATATAGCAAATAATGAGATTTATCATTTGAATAGGGAAGAACCAATTATTGCGATGACCTATGATGATGGGGGTAGGGAGGAATATATTCAACATATTATGGAGGTGTATGAGAAGTATGGTTTGAGAACAACATTTTTTGTAACAGGAGAATGGGTAGAGAGGAACAAAGAACTAACAAAAGAGATGATAGATAGGGGGTTTGAGATAGGGTGTCATGGTTGGGATCATGCTGAGATGCCTTCTTTGTCAAAGGGGGAGGCAACAAAGCAGATAGAGGATTTTGTAGATCTTATGAGAGAAATAGATGCAGGGTATGAGGTTAAATTAATAAGGTTTCCTTTTGGTTCTAGGACACAGGTTTTAAGAGAAAT
The DNA here is from genome assembly GCA_002328805.1 of Candidatus Dojkabacteria bacterium UBA2177. Classification (GTDB taxonomy): domain Bacteria; phylum Patescibacteriota; class Dojkabacteria; order SC72; family SC72; genus UBA2177. Next base: position 15,709 of record DCVX01000006.1, on the reverse strand, counting down.
AGCAGCTGAGTATGGATTACAGAGTGTTATGTGGTCTAATGAGAGTGGGGGTATGGATGAGGGTACATATGATAATGTTATGAGGGGTCTTGAGGCAGGAGATATAGTTTTGAGTCATTCTACTAGGTGGTATGATGTATATGAGGCAGAGAGAATATTACAGGGTCTTTTAGAGCAAGGATATGAGGTTGTTACTGTGGGGGAGGTGATGAAATAATCTGCCAGAATGGGGGAGGATAGGTATTCTGATTTGGATGGTGTGATTGAATGGTTTGAGGATATCGAAAAACAGTATTCTATCCCTATCTATAAGTCCTTGACATCCTGTTTCTTTACAAGGTAAGATTTTATTGTGGAAGAAGAATCTGCCCCAAAGAAACAGTTTAGATTGAAAAAGAAGAGTTTTTTTATTTTTCTGATTGTGTTTATTTTGTTAGTTTTTGTAACCGCTGGAGTCACATATTTTTTGTTAAGGGATAGGGAGGAGAGACTAGATTTAGAGAGTGAATACAAAAGATTTTTCGAATATTGCGGAGAAGGAGATGGGGATACCATCGAGTGTAAGGTGTTGCTGGGAGATTTTTATGATTCTGAAGATGGGAAAAAGGATTGTATGGAGATTGTACTTCCTATTGCGGATATTGAGACAAGGGAAGTATCGTTGTGTTTTGACAAGGGGGTTGTGGAGTGGGAGAATCCTTACCATGATTATTCTCTCCATGTCCCAGTGCTTATACAGATAGAAGAGTATCGTGAAATATCTAGGGTTGAAGATGTCAGGGTGGCACTTTTGGAGGATGAAGACACATATGCTCTTATGGAGAAGATAAATCTTCCTAACACTCCGCATTTGGGAGTTATGACTAAGTATTTGTTTGATCTGGATCAGAAAGGTTTCTATCTCTCGGAATCACTCACTGAGGATGGAGAGATTGCCTCTAGATATCTGGTTTTAAGAAAGGCAAGGATTGAGCAGTATGAAATTTCAGGAGGTCTGTTGGTATTAGATTTGCTAGTGACTACTTATGGGAAGGTATCGGCTATAGAGGCTGTCTCAGAGGGATTCTCATACTATGATTCTGAGTTTCCTGATGGCAACTTCGTAGATGTTGAAAATGTTGAGGAAGTGCTAAATACGAATCTTAGTTATGACATTTTTTTAACAAGAGTTGATCGAGAAATAACAGAAGCTTTTTGGGAAGAATACATAGAAAGCCCTGATCCAGGGGAGAGGTTCCTTGTTAAGGTTTTATTCGCACACAATGAGAACTAGGAATAAGAATATAAAATTTTCACTTCACCTTAGTTTTGTTTTTGTTGTTCTTCTTTCACTTCTCAACCTGTTTGGACCTAGGGGTGTTAATGGCTGGACCGACCCCTACAATTGTACTAATCTAAATATGTATTGCATGGCTCCTATAGGGGGAGTTTTTGGTGGGACTGGGACTTGGGCTAGGCAGTGGGATCCTAAAATGGGCGAGTATGTATGTCTGCCATTATCCACTCAATCATATAAGTGTGATGGTACTGATACAGCATGTCGAGATGATAGTAGCCCCGATAAATACTATACGAACATTGCTTGTAACGAATGTAAGGGAGCGAGTACTTATTGTCATGCCGGTTGTTGTTCCTCAGATCCGGCATATAAAGACGGACCTCCGCCCTGTATCCCCACCTGTTCTCTTCCCGCTTGTCCAACTGGTTATTCAACAACAAATCAAAACTGTAGTACAGCTAGCTGTCCAGATGGTTGGGACATAATCCAGCAAACAGGAGACACCGTTTACTCTTGTAGGAAGCGTAATCGTAATAGTTGTGATACAGCCTGGTGTGATTACCAATATTGCTATAGAAATGCGACCAATACAAGTGCACCTGTAGCTCCGGACTATGCCATAATGAGTACTCCTTTGGGATCAAAGAATCTCTCAACATCTTCTTCTAGCAGAACAATCTTTGATTACAGAGGAGGAGGTTCAATTACGGTATCTTCCTCTACAACTCCTACAGATAGTACAATCGTTGGTTACAGGTATAGATTAAGATTGACACCAGATGGAAGTGATCTCGAAGATACGGGTGATGGAACTAATATAACGAGGTCTTTAACGTATTCTCCATTCCCAACTACAGGTGTGATTCTTGCTCAAAGATATAACTGGAGGTGTCCAGATAACACCGTAATACAGAGGTCTGACTCGACATATGGGTATTTCTGCATGGAGAGAAACGTAAAACCACCAACAACTCCAACAGGGATGAATATGACAATAGATGGGCAAGTTTATCACCTATCTACCGATGAACCTAAAGTTGTTAAATATCCAACAACAAATGCTACAACAACAAACACTAAATTACATGTTTTGCCTACAAGAAGTACACCTTCTACTGCTAGTGCTTCTGGTTATCGTGTAGAGGCAAACAACTATGGACTAGGGGAATGGATGGACTTCTCTTGCTTAAGAGGTGAAGATTTTTGTAGTGAAGGAACAAGTAATGAACATAATTTCAGTCCTAATACCGAGACATTGTTAAATGTTTTGAGAGAGGGCGCTGAAGGGAAGATAGATGGTAAATATTATGATGTGAACGAATGTGATGCCACTAAGGTGTATTCGGATCCAGAAGATTTCTATTATAAAGTGAATAATAATCCTGACTTTGGTTGTCCTAATATAGTCAATGATGAGGATGATAGGACTTCAACAAGAGGTTGTGTTAGTACAACCCATACAGGAACAGAGGTAAATAATCCTCTTAAGTTTGAAATTATTGGTAGTGACCAAGATGGAGTAGAGGAAATAAAAGGTGCTATTGTTTGGTTAAGTAAGAATGGAACTATTAATGAGATTCCAGCTTTCCCAACAATTGCAGGGACCTATACCAGATCAGATCCTAACCATATAGCAGTTATGGTGCTTCAGAGAAATGGTTCATGGGCAAATTCTCCACTTCTTTATGCTCCTGACTCTGCCAATGGTTATAACTGGGGGAACATCACGGCTTCAAGACAGATCTCTACGACTGATGGGACAATGGCCACTATTAACAATGTCAATGTGACGGTCAATGGAGAGAATGTTAATTTCAATATAGAAGTAACACTTAATGAGGTAACTCTTGGACAGATAGTATATCCGGAAGGCAACTACAACGTAAGTGGTTTGGTATTTGACGAGCATATGCTTCTAGCAGGTGGAACAGTGGTAGATCAATTTTACATGTCCACTGACTGTAGAGCAGGCGGATGGAACATAGATCTAAGGAGACCAATCTTTGAATCTGGTTCTCCAACAAGCGAAACTGTATTCTCTAGGGTTTTAAGATTACTGTGGAATTTTAATGGAACAGGCTCTTATGCTACAGACGCAGTTGTGAACGCATACAGTTATACCGCAACAGAGGAGGTTATATTAGAGAGCCCTTCAGGGTACCCAAATATGACCTTGACCACACCTGCTCCAGAAGCAGAAATAGGGGTAATGAGTGATACTAACGCTTGGAAGATTATAAATTCTGTTGCTAGTGAGACTTACGACTCTAACGCCCGTATAAATATTGGAGAGAATGATGATGGGACTATAATATTCTATGTGACAGGTTTTGATCAAGCATGTAACTTTGTAATTAGTGATGATCCTGTCACTATAAACCTCAATCCATGGCTTACATCTAAAGGAGGTTTTGTATACTCTGGAGACAATGTGGGTGCTCATGCAAAGGATTATACAGCCTATTCTGGATTTATAAACTCTGTCCTTAGGAAAGTTACCGCAGATGAATTGGATATCGGGACAGAGGTTGTTACCTCTAGATCTGGTACCATAAACGATTTTATTCATCCAGAACTGAGAGCCGTTAGAGCCAGTGGCATATCTAACTCTAATAGCCAAATGAGTAGTTGGTATGAATATTTTTCTAATAGACTAGCTGAGCAGATGGTTGTTTTAGGCCAGAGCAATTTCAGGCTATTTGGTTTTCCGCATGACGGAATTTTGAATAATAATAGAATCTCTGACTACTGTGTTACTCCTTTCCTCCCTCAAGCGGAGAGAGAGTATTGTTATATGAATATACCGGGGAACTTAAATGTCGTTCCTTCTTACAAGAAGATTCTTCCAAACGGGGAGAGACGATCTGAGTTGATCTGCGATAAGAAAACCCTGATTATGGCAAGCGGAGATATACACATTGAACCTGACATCATAAATGGAGGAGAAACAAATATAGATGGGTGTTTATTTGTAGCAGGAGGAAGTATAACTGTAGGGGCTGGGGATTGGGTAACCCAGAGTGCTACTGAGCTCGAGGAGACCAAGTATGATTATTTGGATGCTTATTTAGTAGCTGATGACATTATTGATATCCAGCTCGTAGATCTTAAGGAACCAGGAGAAGCGGGGAGTGTAATATATACAAGAGATGGGTTAGAAATATATGGTGGTTTAGTAGCCTTCGGTCAGAATATACCTACAGGGACCTCTGCAGTCCAAGCTAATAGAAGTTTTGGTCTTTGGAACGCGTACATACCAACAACAACAATTACATGGGATCCTAGGTATGCTAAGCTCGCAGAAGCATTCTTTGGTTCAACCGCTGCTATGTATAAGAGAGAAGTAGGATTTAAACCGTACTAATGAATATAGATATGAAGGATATAAGGACAAAATATGAAGCACAGGCATTAGCCATGACAATGGTGGTCCTAGTTGTCTCAGCTATATTAGGTCTGTCTATATATTCCAGATCTATGAAAGATAAGCTTCTAACTATGGAAGAGAGGGCATCCGCAGAAGCCCTAGAGGTAACAGATCTTACATTAGATAGGTTGACCTCTAAACCTATAGAGGAGGTGGTGGCTGCGATAAGGGTTCTTGGAAAAGAAGCAGATCCTACTGCTACCCTTGAATCTGGTTATGTATTAACTGAGAACGATAGTGGAGATAACTATATAACAAGACTTTTCTCTAATGAAAGTGGTGCAGCAGAATACTTCGATTACCCTATTTTAGGGGATGAGACTTACTCAGAATTACTTTCTCCAATATGTCCAACAGATGTAGCTGGTAATGAATACCAGATAACACTTCAAAGTGCAGAAGAGAATTACGAGATAAGATCAGGTCACTCTTGGAGCCTTCCTGCAAGGAACATTTTGAAATCTAGGAATAACTGTATTCTAGAGTTAAATGTTGAGATGGCAGGGGACAGTAGGGCAGGGTTTGTTGTTTCTAAGTTTTATTGTGATTACCATGACAATGGTATTGCAAAAGATTGTAATGAATACGAGATCTATGATTCTACGGACCCCTTAAGTCCTCGTTTTGTAGAGAAATATTGCTTTTCCGACGATGGAATAAACTGTAACGATGTCTCCAGATTCTACGACCCAGGCAGTCCATGGGAAAAGGCTTCTACTGTTGTGGAACAGACCTTGGAATATGAGATGAGTCTTACAAATTCTCCAACAGAAATAAGGGTTACAGCAATAGGGGGAACAGTAAGCGTTGGTTATAAGTTATATAATCCTGACAATCCTGCATCGACAGAATGTGCTCAAGGTTTACGAATGTATCAATTGAGAGCTACTGCCAANNCTTGCATACTACTATTTAGTATGTTAAAATCCTCTCGAGTTTGGGATACTAAGAAGATACTGGCTTCCTCTTAGAGAGTCTTTTCTCTAACGAACACCTGATACAAAGATATTGATATATCTTCTGTATGTAACCTCATTCAGCTCCTTAAAAGTTGAAGAGTGACAGGAAGTCGAAATTTTATGACTTTCTATATTAGTGTGATTGGGTTCACACAATTCATTTAGTCAAGACAATAAATATCAAATCCAACTTAATGCTGGTTGGTCATATTACTTATGTAGTATGTAAGTCAAGCGTTTTTCAATGAGAGTTTGATCATAGCTCAGGATGAACGTTGGCTGTGTGCCTAAGGTATGCAAGTCGAACGATCCCTTTGAATTACTTGAAACTTCGGTTGATTGTTTTTCTTTTTGGGATAGTGGCAAACGGGTGAGTAACACGTGGATAACCTGCCTTAAAGTCATGAACAGCTCATCGAAAGATGGGATAATACATGATGGTCTTACAATTTCTATCCGACTTTGTAAGTAAAGCTCCGGCGCTTTAAGAGGGGTCCGCGTCCTATCAGCTTGTTGGTGAGGTAATAGCTCACCAAGGCTAAGACGGGTAGCTGGCGTGAGAGCGCGGTCAGCCACCATGGAACTGAGACACGGTCCATACTCCTACGGGAGGCAGCAATTAGGAATCTTGCGCAATGGGGGCAACCCTGACGCAGCGACACAGCGTGGAGGACGACGGTCTTCGGATTGTAAACTCCTTTTATATGGGAAGAATAGATGACGGTACCATATGAATAAGCACCTGCTAACTACGTGCCAGAAGCATCGGTGATACGTAGGGTGCGAACGTTATCCGGATTTATTGGGCGTATAGAGATGCGTAGGCGTTTCTGTAAGTCTGAAGTTAAAGCCCACGGCTCAACCGTGGAAAAGCTTTGGAAACTACAGAAATTGAGACAGGAAGAGGCGAATGGAATTCCCAGTGGAGCGGTGAAATGCGTTGATATTGGGAGGAACATCAGTGGCGAAGGCGATTCGCTGGTCCTTGTCTGACGCTGAGGCTCGAAAGCGTGGGTAGCAAAACGGATTAGATACCCGTGTAGTCCACGCCGTAAACTATGGATGCTAGGTGTTCGGTACAACCGTTTTTTCCTTCGGGAAAAGATGGAAGTATTGAGTGCCGCAGCTAACGCGTTAAGCATCCCGCCTGGGAAGTACGGCCGCAAGGCTAAAACTCAAATGAATTGGCGGGGACCCGCACAAGCAGAGGAGCGCGTGGTTTAATTCGACGGCAATCGAAGAACCTTACCAGGGTTTGAAATGTATCTGCATGCCCTATGAAAATAGGGAGGCCTTCGAGGGTGATACACAGGTGCTGCATGGCCGCCGTCAGCTCGTGTCGTGAGATGTAGGGTTAAGTCCCGAAACGAGCGCAACCCCTATTCTATGTTACAAGTGTCTTAGAAAACCGCCTCGGTAAAACGAGGAGGAAGGTGGGGATGACGTCTGGTCCGCATAGCCCTTATGTCCTGGGCTACACACGCGCTACAATGGCCGATACAGTAGGAAGCCAAATCGTAAGATGGAGCTAATCCTTAAAGTCGGTCTCAGTTCGGATTGAGGTCTGAAATTCGACCTCATGAAGTTGGATTTGCTAGTAATCGTAGATCAGCAATGCTACGGTGAATACGTTCTCGGGTCTTGCACACACCGCCCGTCAAGCCATGGAAGTAGGTGATACCCGAAGGTGTCCTGCGTTTACGCGGGATGACGAAGGTAACGCTTATGACTAGGGTTAAGTCGTAACAAGGTAGCCGTAGGGGAATCTGCGGCTGAATTACCTCCTTTCAAAGGAGTAACCAGACTTTCCTGTCACTTTTTAGCTTTTAAGAGAAGCTAGTTCTTTAAACAACACCAAAGCAAGGGGCGTATAGCTCAGCTGGTTTAGAGCACAGTCCTGATAAGACTGAGGTCCCAAGTTCGAATCTTGGTGCGCCCACCAGGTTCGAGAAAAGGGCCTGTAGCTCAGCTGGCTAGAGCACTTCATTTGCAATGAAGAGGTCAGGAGTTCAATTCTCCTCAGGTCCACAGATAACAAGAAAAGAAGAGAAATCTTTTATTCTTGAATCCAGATATAAGTAGTACACATTTTTACTGTTGAGGTAGGTCCAATTTATTACAGTAAAGATTTACAGTATCTGTAGTTGCACATTTACAACTGAATAGAAAGTAATTTCAATTAAGCGAACAAAGGGCATACGGTGAATGCCTTGGCGCAAAAAATCGATGAAGGACGTAGTAGATTGCGATAAGCCTCGGGTAGCTGTCAAACAAGCTTTGATCCG
>DCVX01000006.1:0-7741 GCA_002328805.1 Candidatus Dojkabacteria bacterium UBA2177 | reverse complement strand
TTGTGTAAGAGGGATATGAATCATGATTCGCGTTGCGATGATTGAGGATTTGAACTCGCAGGTTGCTACTCGTGCAATATAGGAGTTGTAAGAATCAGAGGGAACTGGTAGCAAGCAGTTCAAGGAGTTACAAAATTTTATCTTAGTAGAAAATACCTGGAAAGGTATACCATAGAGAGTGATAGTCTCGTATACGAAAAGGTAAAAACTTCTTTCTGATTTCTTGAGTACCACGGGACACGTGAGATCTTGTGGGAATCGGCCAATACCACTTGGCAAGGCTAAATATTTTTTGCGACCGATAGTGAATTAGTAGAGTGAGGGAAAGGTGAAAAGTACCCCTGTTAGGGGAGTGAAATAGTAACTGAAACCGTATGCTTACAAACAGTCACAGTCCCGCTAACTTATAGTTGGAGAAATTCTTTTCTTAATCTAGACTTAATTTTTGCTTTGTACAATCTTTAAGATGTACTTTGTGTATGTATTAAAGGCTTTAAAGTCAAGCAAAAAGAAATTTTACATAGGTGTTAGTTGCAATCTCTTAAGAAGATTAAAACAACACAACAGTCCATTTAATACCGGGTATACCCGTAATAATAAATGGAAAATTATCTATGTAGAAGGATACATTAACAAATTTATAGCTTATGATAGAGAAGCGAAGCTAAAACAGTATGGTAATGTATGGTCCAGCGTTATGAAAAGAGTAAAAGAACAGGAAGCCTTGGAATAATTCCAACTTCCAATTTCCAGTTATAGGCTAGCGGGATGGTGGCGTGCCTATTGAAGAATGACCCAGCGAGTTCGTTGTGTGTGGCAAGGTTAACCATGTTTATTGGGGAGCCGAAGCGAAAGCGAGTCCGAATAGGGCAAAGTGAGTCACATGCACGATACCCGAAACCAAGTGATCTAACCATGAGCAGGGTGAAGCCCCACGAGAGTGGAGTGGAGGCCCGAACTCTTTAATATTGCAAAATTATGAGATGACTTGTGGTTAGCGGTAACATGCCAAACGAACTTGGTAATAGCTGGTTCTCCCCGAAATAGCTTTAGGGCTAGCGTCATAATTTAAGTAGTGGGGGTAGAGCACTAATTAGATTCGAGGCTCGAAAGAGTACTCGATCTAGTTAAACTCCGAATACCATTGCGAATATTATGGCAGTTAGAGCTAGGGAGCTAAGTTCCTATGCTCGAAAGGGAAACAGCCCAGATCGTCAGATAAGGACCCCAAATTCTACCTTAGTGGAAAAGGAGGTGGAGTTTCTCGGACAGCTAGGAGGTTGGCTTAGAGGCAGCCATCCTTTTAAAAATGCGTAAAAGCTTACTAGTCAAGAGATTCTGTACTTAAAATTTAACGGGGCTGAAGGTAGATTCCGAAGCTGCGACAGCATCCCGCTAACTTATAGTGTGAAAGGTGTTGATTTAATAATCAATTCTACTCGCGCTACAGGTTAGCGGGGTGATGGGTAGGGGAGCGTTCTATACATGACCAGATTAGCATCTGGTAAATAGCTGTGAAGGTGGCCTGTAAGGAGCTGCTGGAGCGTATAGAAGTGAGAATGCTGGGATGAGTAACGAAAAACGGGTGAAAACCCCGTTCGCCGAATGTCTAAGGTTTCCATGGCTATGTCAGTCAACCATGGGTTAGTCGGTCCTAAGCGGAGGCTGAAAAGCGTACGCGATGGACAACAGGTTAATATTCCTGTACTACTAACATCTGAGATGGAGTGCGAGGATTGAGAATGCAGGCCCCTTAATGGTTTGGGGTGTAAACAACAAGATAGTCTCTCCAGGAAAATCCGGAGAGGTGTTTCCCGCTTGCGGGATGAATGCGAGTTGTGATGCAAAGGTGACCTTCGGGAATCCGATCTGTTGTATTAATCTTCCAGGAAAAACTTCTATCATTAGTTACTTCGGTAACTATAATGATGTTTGTAACCGTACTGCAATCCGACACAGGTAGACAGGTGTAAAAGCACCAAGGCGTACGAGTGATGCGTTGTTAAGGAACTCGGCAAATTAACCTCGTAAGTTCGCGAGAAGAGGGGCTTTCCATCATAAGTATTTTTATTTGTGGTGATGAAAGTCGCAGAGAATAGGGAGGGACGACTAGTTACCAAAACTACAGGCGCTTGCAAACTCGTAAGAGGATGTATAAGTGCTGACGCCTGCCCAATGCCAGAAGGTTAAGGTTACGGGTTAACCGTCTGCTGGATGCACTTCGGTGCTCTGGTGGTGGTGAAGCTTGTAACTGAAGCCCTGGTCAATGGCGGCTGTAACTATAACGGTGGTAGATATATATCTACTAAAGTATTTTTTACTTTGGTTTGCTACAAGATATAGGGCCGTTGTAAAATTTAGCCATATGCGGGAACATCCTAAAAAACACAGATACCAAATTGGTAAAAACTCTGTGATATGGGACGACCAGCAGGAAAGGCTTGTGAGAATTCCTAAACCTACAGAAGAATTGAAATGGTTTGTATCAGGATTTGTTGATGGAGAAGGTAGTTTCTGTTTGAATATAAAGAAACATGCTAGATCCAAAAACGGATTTCGCGTAGATCCTGCTTTTTATGTTTACCAACATGAAAAGAACAGGTGGATACTCGAAGTTATAAAAGAGATGTTTGAACATGGGTCAATCCATAGGAAGACCTCTCCATATTCCGTTTTAACATATCAAATAGCTGGTATTAAGCCATGTTATGAAAAAGTCATACCGTTCTTCGAAGAATATTGTTTAGCTACCAAACAGGAAGTATTTGAACTTTTTTCAAAAGGTGTAACCCTTATGTACAATAAGGAACATCTGAAGAGAGAAGGGATGATTAAACTTGTTAATATAGCTTACAGTATGAACCTTTTAGGAAAAGGTAAAAAATGGGAAAAGGAAGAAATTCTTGCAAGAATCCTCAGAGACTAAACGCTAAACAAACATTCCTATGTTTGAAGAGATAGTCCGACCTCTACAGTAATGTAGAGATCATCTAAATGTATTTAGATGACGCCAACACATATTTGTATTACATATGTAATTGGTCAATAAGTAACAGAATGCCTAAGGTAGCGTAATACCTCGTCACTTAATTAGTGACTTGCATGAAAGGCGTAACGATCCTTCCACTGTCTCGACAACGCGCTCGGTGAAATTGAAATGGCTGTGAAGATGCGGCCTACCTATACCAGGACAAAAAGACCCCGTGGAGCTTTACTTCAGCTTTGCATTGGAATAAATTCTTGGATGTACAGAATATGTGGGAGACTTTGAAATCATCTCGTCAGGGATGGTGGAGTCGTCAGTGTAATACCACTCTTTTGAGGCTTTATTTCTAACAGGATCCATTAACTGGATTCTAGACAGTGCATGGTGGGAAGTTTGACTGGGGCGGTTGCTTGCTAAAGAGTACCGCAAGCGCACAAAGGTCTCCTCAACCCGGATGGAAATCGGGTGAAGAGTGCATAAGCATAAGGAGGCTTTACTGTGAGAGGGACACCTCGAGCAGTTACGAAAGTAGGTTTAAGTGACCCTTTGGTTGCGTGTGGAAGCGCCATTGTTTAACGGAGATAAGCTACCCCGGGGATAACAGGCTAGTCTTGCCCGATAGTTCATATTGACGGCAAGGTTCGGCACCTCGATGTCGGCTCGTCGCATCCTGGGACTGGAGAAGGTCCCAAGGGTTGGACTGTTCGTCCATTAAAGCGGCACGTGAGCTGGGTTCAGACCGTCGTGAGCCAGGTCGGTCTCTATCCGGTATAGGCGCAGTATATTTGAGGGAATCGACCCTTAGTACGAAAGGATCAGGGTGTGGCAACCTCTAGTGCATCAGCTGTTCTACCAAGAGCATCGCTGAGTAGCTATGTTGTTTTTGGATAAGTACTGAAAGCATATAAGTACGAAACCATCCCCAAGATTAAATATACATGTATAGCTTGCTATACAAAAGGTCCGTGGGAGACTACCACGTTGATAGGCTCTAGGTGTAAGTGTAGTGATATATTTAGCCGAGGAGTACTAATAGACCAACAGCTTTTTTGAATATTAACTTTCTATTCGGTTTCAAGTGTACAACGTACACTGTTAGCTCTTTAGAATTAAAGTCCTGCAGGTCTTTCTTTATAGAAAGACCGTCAGGCACAAGTACTTAATGCAAGAGTCTTTGTGCCTGGCGATTGTAGCAGAGTGGAACTACCTGACTCCATCCCGAACTCAGAAGTAAAACACTCTAGCGCCGAAAATACTTGAACCCTTGGTTCTGGGAAGATAGGTCATTGCCAGGATTTTAGAATATGACAACCCACTCGTAATAGAGTGGGTTTTTGTTTACCAAAGTCTAAATCCGAGATAAGAAACTATAAGGATTAAAAACAGAGGTTTTTATCAAAAATCAGTCTTTTTATTCTTTTCTCCCAGAGTTACAAAAGTTTTCTATAAGAATAGGCGATATTAACATTCTGTTTTAAAAATGTAACATAGCTCTTTGGAACCGAACAAATTGGTCGCCTCCTCACAGCCAGGAGTTCTTCTAGAGAGGTATGGCAAAGAGAAGAGAGGTGAAAAAGCCTTCTAAATCAAGAGTTAAACCTGTGCAACAAATTTGTTCGAAACCCTTCTTTTTTCAAATGTAGTATAATTATTTCACCCTAAATTATAAAAAACATACAAATTTTGGAACCTAAAAACTATAGGGTCGTTTCTTTCGAGGGTGGTGATCAAGTAGGTAAAGGAGATGCTCTTAATTTCTTTTCTAGGAAACTAATAGAAAGAGAAGACATAGATATCGTTACCGCTTCATTCCCAATATATGGAACACCAATAGGGAACACAATAAAAGCTCTCCTTAAAGAAGGAGGTGAGAAATTTAATCTAGATCATCGTGAAGAATTAGAAGTTAAAATGGCTCTCTTTGCTCTAAATCGTTTAGAATTTTTAGAGGTGTTTTTAAAACAAGAAATTAGTGAAGATGCCCTTGTCCTTTTTGACAGAAGCGCTTTTAGTAATGCCTTGACAATAGCTTATGCTATGAAGGAGATCCCAGATTTGACACCAGAAGGTGTAGAAGAATTAGTCAAGACAGCCTTAGACTTAGATGCTTTGCTAATAGATACGCTCAGTCTAAATAGGTGTGTAATCCAACCTGTTCTTGATGGCCAAGAATGGCACAGCAATAGGGATGGAGAAGCAGATTTGCATGAAAGCCCAGATGTTCAGAGATATGCTACCTTTGTTTACTCTCTCTACGAGGAAATAATCGGAGAGGGTTGGAAGAGAGTTTATACAACAAAAGATGGTCGGTGGAGAGACAGGGAAGAGATATATTCTGACATATTGGGTTTTGTAATTGAAAGGCTAGGTGAGGTTGGCAGAGATGGTTACAAGGGGAGGAAGTTTGATGCTGGCATAAGAGAAATAATAGGAAACATTTATGTAGGTTCCTGTGTGGATGAAGATCTACTGCGGGAATATATCGACAGTATAGAGAATAATAACAAGGATACTATGTATAGAACCTCCATAGAAGTTAAAAACCAAATATGTGCTTCCTACAAAAGTATTGTATTTACAAACAAATCTATAAGTGAGGCTTTTAGAGCAATTCTAAGGCGATATCCGAAGATAGAGGGAGTGTTGGAGTATAATTTAGGAAAAGAATTCATTAATAAGTTAGAGGAGGCTCTTAAAGATGAATAAAAAAGAGTTGGCTATGGAGTTGCTACTTAAAGTCGAAGAACTTTTCCCAGATGCGAGTACTGAACTTAAAAATTGGGAGACTCCCTTTCAGTTTCTCATATGCATAGTTCTTTCTGCACAGACTACTGACAAACAGGTCAACAAGATTACGGGAGAATTGTTTGAGAAATATCCAGACGCTAAATCTCTAAGTATGGCAAATCTCGAAGATGTCAAGGATACCCTAGGGGGTATTAACTATTATAAGACTAAATCTGAGCGAATAATAGAAATATCTAAGATTCTTTTAGAACGGTATGGAGGTGAGCCTCCTAGAGACCTTAAGAAGCTCCAAAAACTCCCAGGGGTAGGTTACAAGACTGCAAATGTTTTTCTAAATGACCTTTACAAAGAAAACCAGGGAATTGCTGTAGATACCCACGTAATGAGAGTAGCTCTTAGCTATGGCTTGAGTGAAGGGTCAGACCCCACTCGGATAGCTCACGACTTAGAGCGTCTTTATCCAGTACAGGATTGGTATAAAGTCAACTCGGCATTTGTTCTATACGGGAGATATATTCTCAAGGCTAGAAATCCTGATTGGAGCAAGGTTGTTTTGAAAAAATATCTCAAAGCCAAGTGAAGGGTCAGACCCCAGACCAAAAATGTGTTATAATCCATTTGCAACATTTAATATAAGTAGTATGCAAGGACTGGTTGCGAAGTATTGCATCACCAATAGGAGAATCCTATGGATAGTAAAAAACAAAAAGCAGAATATTCCCAGATAGATACATATCTCGAGGACAATGCAAACCAAATTAAAACATTTTCAAGAGGCGATATCGTAGAAGGTGAAGTCGTAGATATTAGAGACGGCTTTCTTGTTGTAGATATAGGTTTTAAGTCAGAGGGAATAGTAGCAGGAAAAGAGCTAAAAAGTGAACTTGTAGACTGGAGAGAGCTAAAAGTTGGAGATAAGGTAATGGTCTATGTTGTTAAACCTGAAGATGAAAAGGGGCAGTTAGTCCTTTCCATAAGAAGAACACAGCAGGCTACAGCATGGCTTAACCTCGAAAAAGCTAAAGAAGAGAACAAGATTGTTGAATCGGTCGTTGTTGAATCTAATAATGGTGGGTTAATAGTAGAAATAGGTAAGGATATTAGAGGGTTTATCCCAACATCTCAACTCGATGCCTCTAGGGTTTACTCTAGTGGTATAAGACAAGTTGGAAAGGATATATCATCTAAAGTCCAAAAGAAGCTTAGCTCCTTAATAGGGGAAAAGATTTCTACAAGAATAATAGAGTTAGATAGGGAGAAAAACAGAATTATTCTCTCAGAAAAGATGGTAACTCAGGCGAGGGATCTAGTACAGAGAGAGAAGACCCTAAACAAGGTAAAAGAAGGAGATGTATTAGAAGGGACTGTGAGTGGAATTACTCCATTTGGAGTATTTGTGAATGCGGAAGGACTGGAAGGGCTTGTTCACCTGTCTGAGCTTTCTTGGGACAAGGTTGAAGATATTGGGAGTCTTTACTCTGTCGGGACAAAGGTTAAAGTTATGGTAATAGGTGTTTCAGATGGAGGGAAGAGAGTAGCCTACAGCATTAAAAGACTTCAGAAGGATCCTTGGGCAGAAGCGATTTCTAAATATAAAGTTGGGGATATTGTGGAAGGAGAAGTTCAAAAGGTTGTTCCTTACGGTGCATTTGTAAGAATAGATAAAGGATTGAACGGTCTTATACATATCTCAGAATTGTCAGATAAATTGGTTCAAGATCCTGCAAATATAGTCAAAGAAGGAGATTCAGTTAAGGTTAAAATCCTATCAATCTCTTCCACAGAAAGGCATCTAGGACTAAGCCTTAAGGCCGTTTCTCAAGGTTCAGAAGTAACAGAGCCAAGGAAAGAAATTTCTAAGGAGGAACTAGCTTCCGAGGTAGAAAGTGCTATTGAAGAGGAGATTTCAGCAAAAGAGTAATTGCCCAAACATATAGTATAATTAGCTATGAAAACAAAGGTTGTTAAAAAACCACAATCTATATTTTCTCGTTTAAGTAAAAATGC
>DCVX01000021.1 GCA_002328805.1 Candidatus Dojkabacteria bacterium UBA2177 | reverse complement strand
TCTTCAAATTCTGATCCAGAGGTATGGAAGAAAGGAACTCCTGCCTCCCCAGCTATTGCTTTAGCAAGAAGAGTCTTTCCCGTCCCAGGTTCTCCTGTTAAAAGAACTCCCCTAGGAATCCTTGCTCCCAAGTTGATATATTTTTTAGGATGCTTAAGAAAATCTACAATCTCTGTTAATTCTTCTTTAGCCTCTTCTATCCCAGCTACATCTTCAAAAGTAACTCCCGTTTTCTTACCCATAAGAAGTCTTGCTTTACTCTGTCCGAAATCTAGAATCTTTCCGCCAGAACCCTGCATATTTTTAAGCATTATGTACACCAATACTAATGCTGCACCAAAGAATATAAAGGTTATAATGTCACCCAAAGTTATCCCTAAATTAGGTTCATAGAAGTCATTTCCTAGCTTTTTTATATCTATTTCTGCATCCGAAAGGATTTGGTAAAAATCTGCTTCAGGAGGTAAAAGTGCATACTTCTCTAAGACCTCACTCTCTCCTTCTATTTCTAAAAGAACCATATCATCCTTTAGAATAATTTTGTCATATTTTTCTTCGGAGATATCCGTTATTATCTCACTTATAGAAACCTCCTCTGTGGGAGAGGATAAATTTCGGAAGATAGATATTCCGAAGGAAAGTATTAGAGAGAAAATTAAAATAACAATAAAGCTAGGTACTTTTGTCCTCCTTTTGGGAAGCTTTCTTATATCCACCCTAACTACTTTATCTTCTTTCTCATCTACCTTGTTGTCACTTTTTTTAGAATTGTCCATAATCTAGGAAAATTAATTTATTCAGAATAACATGGTGGGAACTGGAATCGAACCAGCGACCTTGGGTTTATGAATCCCATGCTCTAACCTTCTGAGCTATCCCACCAGGGTCTCATAATTATATCAAAGTATGTTTTAAAAGAGTATTAATTGGCTTTTCCTGTATATTCCCCACTCTCTGTGTTTATTCTAATAGTATCACCCTTTTTAATAAATAGTGGAACTTGAAGCTTATATCCTGTTTCAACAGTTACAACCTTAGTTGCAGAATTAGAAGTATTGCCCTTAACGGCATCTACAGATTCCACAACTTTTAAATCAACTGTGGGATTCTCTCTTATTGTAAGCACTTTCCCCTCATACATCATTATTAGATGAGAAGAACCTTCTTTCAAAAAATTAGCATAATTCCCTAATACTCCCTTAGATATTGGAAGAGTTTCGTAAGTTTCCGAATCCATAAAATAAGCACTATTCTTATCGGAATACAAATACTGCATCTCTTTTGTCTCTGGCTGTATATACTCTACTTTTGTCCCTGCCTTAATTGTCTCTGTAAGAACCTGGCCGGTATCTAAAGCTTTCTTCTTCATTATTATTAGTCCCCCTTGTCTACCTTGGGTTTTCAGTTTTCGATCTATCAGATGAAAAACTCTTCCATCTTGGAGAATATACATTCCTTTTACTGGCTGGTCTGTTAATGGCATATTTTTATGTTAAAAAGTTAAAAACAGTGGAAAATGGTTGCGGGGGTCGGATTCGAACCGACGACCTCCAGGTTATGAGCCTGACGAGCTTCCACTGCTCTACCCCGCGTTAAATAACAATCCGATTATACTAGCAAAACCCTATTATTTCAAATCCCCTTAAGGAAAAAGTCTGCCCAAACTTCAAACCCACCTTCTTGGGATTCCTCTTGGTTGTTACCTAGAAATCTGTCCAGATTCTCGTCTGCCTGAGTTAAGGTAGCATCTGGGATAACAAAAATGTATTCTTTTTCCCCTGCAAAATTGAGTCTATCCCTTGCCTGTATCTCCAAATATTCTAATCCTTGAATCTCCTCTAATAGAAGTGCTAACTCCAGATTCTTCAGTCTCAAATCCTCCACCTCCATACTCGCCCTCTGTAATATATTCAATTTCTGTATCATTATGTTAAAGGAGTGGCCCACATTATATAACAGAAACACAGATATACCTAAAAAAAGTATTCTTGTTACAGGATTATTAAATATTGAGTTAGAAGATTTCTTCCTGTTATGTGGTATCCCTCCTTTTTTGTAAACAATCGTTTCCATAGATATTTAATACTAGCAGGATACTCACAACAGTTCAAAAGCCCCATATAGTTTTATTATTGCTCTTACAGGGTCTTGATGATATAATTTTTCTATATACATGCCTAATATATATAATATTAGATTTTAATAGCGGTGTCAGAGATAAAAAATCCAACATTTGAGGAAAGAAGGAATGCGTTTATTGAGGATCTAAAAGCAAAAGGCAGAGCAGAGTCAACAATAATTGCATATGCAAAAGATATAGAACAACTTTTAAACTTTCTTTCAAAAGAGGGACTCTCCTCACTAGAGGACGTACAAGCAGAGCTCCTAGAGAAATATAAACAAAATCTACAGGATAATAACTACACCCCAAAGAGTGTATCTAGAAAAATTAACAGCACTCGAACATTCTTTAAATATTTACTAGAAACAGGGGTTACAAAAGATAACCCTGCAGAGAAATTGGCACATCCTAGATTTAAGACCAAACCTCCTAGGGTTTTAACAGAGATGGAATACAGGGCTTTAAGAGATGTTAGTCGAGTAGACATAAGGCTCTACTCTATTGTAGAAATCTTGCTTCAGACAGGGATAAGGATTGGAGAGTTAGCAGCATTAACATTGGATGATGTTCGCAAATCTAAGAATGGGAAAATCGACTTTCTTTACATTAAAGCTGTGGGTAGTCATCCCGCAAGGAAAGTTCCTTTAAACAAATCTGCAAAGAAGGCTTTAGATGAGTATATCAAGATTCGACCTGAGACAGAGGACGATACAATCTTTATAACAAAGAATGGGAGACCTCTCTTGGTAAGAAATATTAGAACTGCAATAGATAAATCCTTTGAAAAAGCAGGGATTAAGAATGCAAAGGTTAATGATTTAAGAAATACCTTCATAGCACATCACTTAGCTAATGGAGTAAGTTTAGTAACAGTATCCAAGTTAGTTGGACATAAGAGATTATCTACCACAGAGAAATATCTTAATCTGGTGAAGATGCAGAAGGAAGAAGATAAGAGTTTAAAAATGCTTTAATTCTCTATCTCTCCAAAAACAAATTCCATTAGACTGTACATAATGAAAAAATGGGAATAGGTGGACTCGAACCACCGACCACGGCTTTATAAGAACCGCGCTCTAACCACCTGAGCTATATTCCCAAGACTAAGAGATTTTACCAGAATATCTGCCTTTTTAGAAGTCCATCGGAGAGAACCCTGCACTCTCAGGCTGTGGTGCTTCTTCCACTTTGTCTAGTTGAGACCTTCTTCTAATGTCATCATTTACTACTGCTAAATCCCTACCATATTTCATCCTAGACATCTGCTTTATAATCCCCCCCACTTCCTTATTTACAGGCAAATTAAACCCTGAATCTGGATAAGCTGGTCCATACAAAGTATCTAGAGAGAATGGAGAAGGATAAGAACCTTTGGTTAGAAGTTTTACATAGTAGTGACCAATCCCCTGATTTACCATATCCATAGCACTTATATAAGATTCAAATTGAGTTTCTAAAAATTCCGCATCTTCTGCACTACATCTTGCAATAAACAAAGAACCTACATTTCCAAATACAGCATTCTTAATATCTTCGGGGAGTTGCCCTATATATTGATGCGCAAGTGTAAGATTAAGCCTATACTTTCTAGCCTCAGAAAGAATAGAATTAAACTCCTCCGTTGCAAAGTTTTGGAATTCGTCTGCATAGAAGAAAAAGTCCTTCCTTGCATCCTCTGGGATATCTTCCCTACTTAAAGCCGCAGCAAGCATCTTCTGCACAAGTAAGAGTCCTAGGAATGACATATTCTCCTCCCCTAACTTTCCCTTGGAAAGGTTCACTATTAGAATCTTTCCATTATCCATTATGTCTCTAAAATCAAAAGAGGACTGAGACTGACCAATGATATTCCTTATAGCGAGATTCGTTGTAAACTTGTCGAACTTAGATATAAAGTATGTCAAAGCTTCAGACTTAGTTTTCTTATCCGTCTTCGCAACCTGATCCGTCCAGTATCTTCTTACCAAATCATCCTTAATAAGTGGGAGCCAGTAGTTCATAACCCACTCCTCGTCTTGAAGGATTCTAACAACCTCTATCAAAGTAGAGTCGGGTTTAGACATGGCTGTAAGCATGGAGTTTCTTACGGCCTGCTGGAAGGCTGGGCCTGCATATCCTTGGTTGTGTGGGTCAAACAATCTTATAAGAAGTGCAATAAAACTATTTACAATCTGGTGTTTATGTTGCTCATTGTAATATTCCATTATATTTATACCAAACGGCCTCTCAAAATCACCTGCATCAAAGTAGATTACATCCTCTGCCCTATCTGCTGGAATCCTCTCTAACAACATCTCTGCAGCTTGTCCGTGAGGATCTATAAATGCACAACCGTCCCCATTATAAATATCCTGCATCATCATCCTAACCATAAGCCAAGATTTACCTGTACCTGTTTGTCCTAAAATGTATGCATGCCTTCTCCTATCGTCTCTTTCAAAACAAATAATTTTCTTCTTCCCTCTAAAGTAATTATTCCCTATCCATATGGTATCTTTAGAATTTACATCTGAACTAATATCATTATCTGCAATTAACTCCTTAGAAAGCAGCCATTTAATATTGGGCGTAGCAACATCTTTGTTTGGGAAGTGGAAGAGAGCCGCTAGCTCTTCCAGATTGAAAATAGTTCCTTCATCTTGGGGTGCCCTTCTGTAAACAACATCATAAAGAAAGCTTTTTTTCTTCCTCTTTGGGATCTTTCTTTTCTTTAGTCTATTAATTCCAGGATTACTGTATTGGTCAAAAGCACCAATTATATTATCTAAATGCATCTTTGCTATTGCCTTCTGTGGTGCACTTGTGACAATTCTAATCTCTGCCATCATTCCCGGTTTAGAAACTTTCTTACTTATCCCCTCAAGTTTTTCCTGAGAGACATTTATTTTGCTCTTCTCTGGATCTGCATTATTATTCTGAACCTTCTGCACAAATTTCTCCCCATTTTTCTGCCAGTTATTATTTGTTGGAGAAACAACTAACTGAACCAAAACTCCTTCCCCTTCAGACATTTTGCTTAAGGTACTTAAGACATTTGCCATCGGGTCTCCAGTGAAATCTTCTGCTACTCTAATTGGACAGTACGGTTCTTCGTCAAGTCCAAGCTGTGCATACTCTACTTGGGAATTCGGAGCGAAGATATTGTATTCCTCCACAACTGCAACGTCAGCATCTTGGTAGGAACCTAGTATTTGCTTTTCAACTAGATCTACAAGTTTCTTGGGGGCGTGGACAAAGAATCTTATCTCCCCTGGGAGACCAACCATTTCGAAACTAACACTGTTATTTACACTGAAATTTTCGGCAAGTCCTTCTCCCTTCCCTCCAATTCCATAGAGATTAGCAAACATTTTCTCTGCAACTCCTATCTCTATTTCATTATTTCTAGGAACACGAACTTCCATGAGTACTCCTTCCATAGATTTCTCATCTCTATCCTTCTTCTTGAGTTTTTTCTTAGCATAAAGAAAACCTCCAATTAAGGCCCCAACAAAAACGAAAAAGAAGATTATCCAGCCCCAGGGGATATTTATTTCATCCTCACCATAATATTCCTCATATGTATCCGAGGGGTATTGAACTGTAGAACCAACCTCAATATCTGGTTTCGTTGGTCCAATAACCTGTGAATATAAATTATCCGTGTTAGACATACTAGAAAAGTATAACACAAAAGAAGATTGGCTTACCGAGCCTATAATAGAAATAGTAAAATCTTGAGATATTACTCTCTAGGAGGAAGTCCTTGTATCTTTTCTGCAACAATATTTGCAGGGTTTTCTTCATTAGAGTCTTGTTCTAAAGGAAAACCGTAGCTTAACTTTGGCTCTGTTTGCTTTACAGGGGTAACTTCTGTTTCTACTTCAACAGAAACCGGAGGGGTTGAAACCTCAGAAACGAAAGGTTCTTGGGGAACTTTTAGCTCTTCAACTGAGGTAGGAGGCAAAATTTCTTGTACTTGCTCTACCGATGTTCTTGGTTTTGGCTGTTTCTCTATCTGATTCATAACCTATAATATTATACCATATATTTACGCTTTTGGTACATAAGCTCCCTATCTAAATCTCTCTCCTTCTCCCTCCTTTTCTTTTCGTACTGTTTCCTACCCTTTCCATATCCGACCTCTACTTTTACTTTTCCTCTAGTAGTATACACAGATAATGGAAGAAGTGTAAGATTATTCTGTTTGAGTTTAGATTCTATAGCTACAATCTCACTTTTTTTAACTAACAATTTTCTAGATCTTTTGGAATCATAATGTTCGCTACCATCATATTTGTAGCGAGGGATATCTGCATTAACTAACCATAGCTCTCCTCCTATGATTTTTACATAAGCATCTGATAGATTTATTCTTCCAGATTTAACAGATTTTACTTCAGCACCTGTCAAAACTATCCCTGCTTCAAAGGGATCAGATATTTCGTAATTGAAAAATGCTTTTTTGTTCTTAATTTTCATCTCTTAATTATACTACAAGACCAATTTCCAGATGACTGAACGATCTAAGATATACATGTTTGAACCGTTGTTATTTACCACAAAATTTCTAACATCAGACCAGACAGAATCTTTCTCTCCCCTATATACATATTGACTAAGAAGAGAGACTTTATCTGGGTGTCTTATGTCAGGACCAGCTTCTATCGGCTTTTCTAACTGAAGGAATCTTCGCCCTTCGGAATCAAAGACATAGAGGGGATGATCTAGCGAATCTCCAGTAAAGGCCTTTGTAGGAGTTCCATAGTTTCCATCGAAGCCAACGACTCCTAATGGTGCTTCTATATACCTAGATTCAAAGAAGTTGTAGTTAAAGCGAAGCACATACGGATCCTCTGGGATGACAAAGTAAATGCTTATGTCTGCGACCATATCTGTTGAGGTTGCCATATCTTCATGAGAGAAGTATTCATAAGGAAGACCATAACTGTTTCCATAAACCGCACTTGATCTTAAAAATGCCGACCTATCTTGAGAGAGAAAGTAAACATTGTCATTTTCTGTCCAAACAGTCATTGCAGTTATCCCCTCCGAGCGGATGTCGCTGACGCTCAATCCCGAGAGTTTTATAAAGGATGTGAACCAACCCTCCTCGTCAAATGGTGCTTTTAGCATTCCTTCTTTCTCGTCATATACATACACTCCGTTATTTCCAACATAAACGAACTTTGGTTCTTTAACGAGACCCTCTGTATCTGGCAAAGCCTTAACAGATTTGTCATACAGAGAAACTCTGTATATTGTAGACCTTCCTGCGTCTGCAGCAACAAGATATTCGTTCTCATATCTGTCTTTATATATTGTTAAATCTTTAACGTCTGACCCTTCTCCAAAAGCGAGTCTTGTATCTAAGAAAGTATCCAACCTAGAATCTTTCTCCACTACCCCTATTCTCTTGTAGAGAGTGTCTCCCAATTCTAATATCCTTGCTTTCAATTCATCATATTTAGCAGTATCCTCTTCATTTAAACCCTCGGGAACTTCTTCTAGGGCTTTTTCTGCTTGGAAGAGAAATGTTTCTGAAGCATCTTTATCTACTGCGAAATTATCTTCTACCTTCCCTATTAAATCCTCCACTTTTGTAAATGATTCTTCTGCCCTAGCACTAATTTCTCTAGCTTCTCTTGTTTTTATAGTACAGTTTATCCCTAATACTAAGAGAGTAATTATTACAACAGCCATACCAAGAAGTTTGAATCTTTTACTTCTTAAATCTTTTTGTTTGTAATTATCTATTCTCATCCCTTGCACACCCCTACTCTTTCTTTGTCCCCCCATGGTTGAAAACTTAGAGGCTATTCTTTTGTACCATTTCTTTTTTCCAAATTTCTGAGATATTTTTTCTTTGGAATTGGAGAATTTTTCTGAGAAGAATGCTCCAACTTTTTTAAAGAAAGGAGAGACCTTTTTCCATTGATCGTCAATGAAGATTTTAACTTTACTAAATCTCTCTTTTGCTTTTAGTTTGTCCTTAAAGTCTTGTAGTGTGGTTTGTCCATCTCCCTTTTTAATATTCTTAAGATTTCCAATTGGTT
This sequence comes from Candidatus Dojkabacteria bacterium UBA2177, assembly GCA_002328805.1. GTDB lineage: Bacteria > Patescibacteriota > Dojkabacteria > SC72 > SC72 > UBA2177. The sequence continues at coordinate 3,242 of DCVX01000021.1, read as the reverse complement.
TAAGAAATTTTTCTGCATTTTCTTTTACTTTTTCAGCAACTTCTGGAGACTCTTTTTTAACTTTTATTGGAAGCTGCTCCTGAGCTGATTCCTCCTTTTTCTCATCTTTTTCTTGAACAAGATACAGTAAAGAATTCGTGCCTTCTAATTTCTCCCCTAATGTTGTTAGATACTTCCATAAAGACTCACCATCTTTAGAACGAGATAGCTCGGGAAAAGATTCTTGTAATAATCCTGCGGAGGAAAGCATTAAAAGATCCTCATTTCCCAGTACAATCCCTGCGGTATTTGCGTTTTTCTCCTTTAATATATTAGATATATTTACTAGATTCCCATTTTTGAAACTAAAGACATCTCCTTCTCCAAAGAGTCCTACATAGATGCCCTCTTGTTTTACGAGAACTATGGTAAAGCTTACATCTATTCCCGTTTTTTCTAATTCCTTGTCGTGTTTCATTAGTTCTTTTACTTTTTCTACACCACTTTTTATGGAGTCTTTTAGGGATTCGTTTGTAGTTTCAGAGATTGAATAGAGGTAGCCATCTACGATACTGTCCCAGACAAATTTGGCAACTCTTTCTACATTTAGGTCTCTTTCGGCCTGGATGTTTAGGAGAGCATAGATATCTCCTTCTTTTGGGGTCTTCTTTTCGCTTTTTTCGTAGGAGTGTTTGAATATGGAGGTGTAAGAGGTTTTATCCTTGTTGTTGGATATATATTGTTTAGCTATTGTTTTCATACTATGTAAGAATTACAAACAATAATGAAAGTAAGGTCCCTACAATTACGACTATCATGTGTATTGCCATAATTTGCTTTATCATTTTGTTTCTTGGACTCTTGTATGTGTCTGACAGTATTCTAACTCTGAGGGAAAGGAATGTAGCAAAGAGGATGTTGCCTAAGAGGATGAAGATTATTGGAATTTTAAGAAGAGATAAAAGGTCAAAGGAGAATACATTTCCTCCAAATTCTAATTGTTTTAACATTTCCGTTGTGTCCATTATATATCTCCTTTCTTTTTAGAATCTAAGAGGTCATACAATATGTCCTGTATGACTCTTGGTCTGGCTATGCTATTAAACTCTATTTCTGGTGTAGCTCCTGCGGTTTGAAAATATACTGTTCCTACATCAAAGAGGCTTCCAACAAGGCCTAGTTGTTTGTGTGTAATGTCTTCTATTTTCTCCAATCTAGCTTCAGCAAGACTATGAGAGACAACAGAGGTGAAGTCTAGATCTATTATTCTCTTATCTGTAATTATGTTTACATTGTAAAACCATTTTATGAATGCATACACAATTACGCTAAGGGATAGTGTTAGGCAGGGGATGAAGAATGCTAGGAATAAGATAATGTTTTCAGAAAGGGTTGTATCTAATAAAGCAAATAGGAAAGGAAAGAGTAATATGAGGAAGGATACTGCTAGGAATGGTAGGTATTTTATCCAGTGTGATCTTACTACTAGTATTACTTCTTCGTCTTTTTCTTTACCGTAGAAGGATAAGTCTTTAGGAAATGGCATGAAGTAAGGATTTTTTTCATTGGTTATGTTTTCTGTAAAGGTTTTACCTAAATTTCTAAACTTTTTGGGAATTAGATTGGGGTTTTCTCTCTTTGCCATATGATAATAATAGCATATATTGGGGTCTGACCCCACACTTTTTGTTATTTCATAACAATATTGAAGTGCTGAAAACCATTCTGTGGGATACTGTAATAACCAGGTGCCCTTAGACTAAAGACTTTCTTAAAGCTATAGGGATCGATGCTAATGTTCCCAGCATTTGTCACAAATGTGATGGATTGAGTTGATCCTCCAGAATTGGAGACGTAAACTGCAGAAATGGAGGTTACAGGGTTTGAGACTAAGGACCTCATTTCGTCCATGCTGTATGGATTAACACTCTTACCAAAACAAGTTGCAAAGTCTACGGAGATGAATCTGTCATCATATTTTGCACTCGAATCACTAGTCCAATATTTATAAGCGTTTATTATGTCGGCCATCTCCTCTTGTGTTAGCCATGGATTAGGATGTGAGGAGCAAGGGGTGTAGCTTCCTGTTGAGGAGTTATAGTCAAACCAGTTACGATAGAACCAAGTAGTACCAGACAGGTTGTCCCATGCCCGGGAGACCCAATCTCCAGAGTCCGTACCATCTGTGGTATCCCAACCTACTTGATTTCCCCAGCCTCCATGAACCGCAGCATATTTAGCCATGTGAACACTTCCTCCATTCATTAAAACCATCCCTTTCGTTGCAGCTACTGCTGAAAGCCATCCAGCCCCATTATTGCAGTCTTTAACAACTTGATCCCCTTGACCAGGAGTAACATATCCTTTCGCTGCAATCTGATGGATTGCATAACTTCTTGCGGCTATAGCCTGAGCCTTAAGAGCCTCTTCCCCCCAAGAAGCAGGCATCTCGAAGATCCTATTCATATATGTAGAGAAGTCCATTTCCTCATTATAATACTTATTGTAGGTTCCATCGGATTGTTTGTAACAACTCGTTCCCCACCCAACAACCTTTATTTTGGACGGCTCATTATAACCTCCCAGAACAGGTATGTTGGGATAGTAATCCGATAGAATGTCTGCATATGTTTGCCCCTCCTTTGCCCTAGCATATGCACCATATTGACTCATCCCATCTCTATGTGTAAAAGCACCAAAGGAAAAGACGCCAAAAGATCCGGAAGGTGCCACTTTCTGAAAATTATCAAATGAACCCAACGAATTGGTTGAAATCAGAGATCCTGCACTAACCACTGTTCCCCCAGACCTTACCAACATAAGGAAATTTTGTAATTCGGAGAGTTGCTTCTTTATCCCACCTATCTGTGCCGTCAATCCACTCTTCGCCGCCACCTCCTTACTCAACTCTGCCTGTAACTTAGCCCTCTCATCTGCAAGTAACTTATATGCTTCATCTAAACCAGCCCTCTCTTTATCTAAANNGAAATAGTACTCTGTTTAATAAACAACGCTTCCACAATATTCGACCAACTATCCCTATTAAGAAAAAAATTAGCCAACTTATACCTACTCTGCATATACAAATCACCAGACACCTCATCAATCAACTCCTTAGTCTTTGCTAACTGTTCTTGCTTCTCCTCAATCCCCTTAACCTTCTCATCTATCTCCTCCTCCGTCTTCTCTATACTCTCCTCTAGGGTGGTAATTTCCTCTGTTAAAAGACTAATCTTCCGAGATACCGAATAATTACTATTACT
>DCVX01000001.1 GCA_002328805.1 Candidatus Dojkabacteria bacterium UBA2177 | reverse complement strand
GCCCTTTTATCATTGCTAATGAAAGAAGGAAGATATCTAAGATGTGAAGATATTAAAAGAGGACTTGAGAATAAAACAGATAAGACTTATAAAACAGAGAGTGTAAGAATCTATGTCCAGAGGATTCGAGAAAAATTTATTACCTGCACTGGGGTCAATGTAATAGGGAATAAATATGGTAGAGGTTACTACATCACAGTCTAAAATGGATTCTTTTTCTACAAAAGATTTGTTCTACTAGCTCCTCTTCACTAATCACTAAATCTTCTTTCTCCACTCGGAGATTTTATTCAAAGCTTCTATTGGAGTAAGGTTATCTATATCTAAATCCTGTATCTCTTTTTCAATTTCCGACTCTTTTGCTGTAAACAGAGGATACTGAAAACCATTTTCTATACTCTTACCCTTTTTCCCTCCTACTTTCTCTATTGTTGCTTCTCTAACATCACCACTTTTTGTAAACATGTTCTTCTGTTCAAAACTCTCAAGAATCTCGTTTGCTCTCTTTATAACCTTATTAGGGAGACCTGCCATTTTAGCAACATAAATACCATAACTTCTATCTGTTCCTCCCTCAACAATTTTTCTTAAGAATATAACGGTGCCCTCCTCAATATTTTCCTCAACAAGAACATTGTAATTTTTAACACTCTCTGGGAACTTCTCTGCAAGTTTAAGTAATTCGTGGTAGTGCGTAGCAAACAGACTTCTAGCTTTTAATTCTGTAATAATATATTCAGACAGCGCCCAAGCGATACTTACACCATCGTAGGTACTCGTTCCTCTACCAATCTCATCTAGGATTATTAGACTGTATTTTGTAGCATTGTTTATAATATTTGCAGCTTCATCCATTTCAACCATAAAGGTACTTCGTCCTCTACTTAAATCATCTGAGGCTCCAACTCTAGTAAATATTCTATCTACTAGAGATATCTCAGCACTTTTAGCAGGAACAAAGCTTCCTATCTGGGCAAGAAGAACAATCGTTGCGACCTGTCTAATGTATGTGGATTTACCAGACATATTTGGACCTGTAAGGATTGCCATGTTGGAACCCTTTAGGTCTAGATATGTATCATTAGATATAAACTCCTCGCCAGAAAGACTTTCGACCAGAGGGTGTCTCCCATTGATTATATTTATTACACCATCTTTTTCTCCCATTTCATATATCTCTGGCTTAACATAGTCAGAATCAAGAGAAATCTTGGCAAAACCAGATAGTACATCTATTCTTGCAACTGTTGCTGAAAGTTGTTGAAGTTGCGGGATAAAGGGAATAAAAGTATCTCGGAATTTAATAAATATCTCATATTCCAATTCAAAAATCTTTTCTTGTGCATTTAGTATTATAATCTCCTTTTCCTTTAACTCCTCTGTTATATATCTCTCAGAATTTACAAGTGTTTGTTTTCTTATGTATCTATCTGGGACTTTCTCTTGATGTGTTTTGGTGACCTCTATGTAATAGCCAAAAACTTTATTAAAACTAACTTTCAAAGAGGGAATCCCTGTTCTCTCTTTTTCCTCTCTCTCAAAATCTTTTATCCAAGATTTACTATCTCCAGTAAGACTTCTTAATTCGTCTACCTCTTCGTTAAAACCTTCTTTTATTATTCCTCCCTCCATTATTGTTACAGGAGGATCTTCTTTGATAGTTTTATCTATCTTCTGTATAAGTTCCTCTATGACTTTTGTTTCTATTTCCTTACAGGGAGTTTTCAAATCTTCTCTAAGAATATTTATTACTTCTAAGGAGTTTTCTAATGAACCTTGTAGTGCTTTCATATCTCTCGCATTAACTCTCCCAAGCCCTATCTTTCCAACTATCCTTTCTATATCATTTATATCTCTGAACTTCTCTCTGGTTTCCTGCAATATCTTCTTGTTTTCTACAAACTTCTCTACGAGATTTAATCTCTGGTCTATCTCTTTCTTTTCTATTAGTGGATTTAATATCCAAGAGTAGAGTAGGCGCCTACCCATAGGAGTTTCCGTTCTATCTATAACAGAAAAGAGGGAGTTTTCTATATCTCCTGTGTAAGAATTAGATACTAATTCAAGATTATCAATTGTAAATGAATCTAGAACCATTCTTTTATTCAATTTGACCCTTCTTGGCTTCATTATGTGCGAAGGATCCATTAACTGTGTTTCTTCTATGTACTTTATTATCATGGCAACTGAAACAAGATCCTCACTTTCTTCTTCAATATCTAAAGAGTTTACATTTTTAATTTCATAGAATTTTTTAATTAACTCTGTGGAATATTCTCTGTTTCTAAGAGATTTGTCTACAAACTGAATGGGCAAGTTTCCTATCTCCAAGTGGTCTTCTCCATCGAGTAGCAAGATTTCAACAGGGGAATAGGATGAGATAACATGTTTTATTAAATTCTTATGAGAAACATCATTTATTAAGAGAAATTTACCTGTAGATAAATCACAAAGTGAAATACTTATTTTTTTCTTGTCTTGATATATTGCAGCTAAGTATGAATCTTTTACACTACTAGCTTGTTCTCCATCTAAAGTCCCAGGGGTAACTATTCTGGTAACACCTCTTTTTACTATCCCTTTGGCCAATTTGGGATCTTCTAATTGGTCAACCACTACAACACAGTAACCTCCTTTAATCAACTTAGGAAGATACTGATCTATTGCTTTATGTGGGAATCCAGCGAGTAGGGTAGCATTCTTTGTTTTATTTCTTTTAGTAAGCGTTATATTGAGAACCTTGGAAGTTATTTTGGCATCTTCACCAAATGTTTCAAAGAAGTCACCCATTCTAAATAGAACTATTTTATCTGGATATTGCTTTTTAAAACCCAGATACTGTTTCATCATTGGAGTTTCGCTCATTTCAAAAGTATAACACGAAGAAAGGAGTATATACTACAGGTTAGCGTCAAATGAGAAGGAAACTAAAGATAAGAAAAAAGTCTATTTCTTAAGGATAAGGTTACTCTCTTCTTGGAAAACAACTTTCCTGGCTTCAGCTATATCCTCCGGTGTAACAGAGATTCCATAGACTCCAGCTTGAACACAATATTTTATAAGGGGTTTGCTATTTTCTACAATTACAATAACTTTATCAGTTTCATCCTTCACAACATCAATTACATTGTCTAAAACTTTAAAAACACTATTTCTGGTAAGGTCATATTTTGCACTCTTCTGGTCAAAATTAAAACCTTGCATCTGTCTTGCTATCCTTGGCATATTGAGAATAAGACCGTCTATCTTTGATTTAACAATTTCATCTGCAAGGATTATTTCAGAAGGATTATCTAAAATTGCATAGACATTGAAAGTGGCTGTTCTTCTTAGTTTCTCTCCAGAGAGCTGTTTCTTGAATTCACTCATCATCTCTCCATTCATCGGAGAATGCAGTGCTACAGAAACATTTCTCTTCTTATGAACATTCCTAACCTTTCTAATAATCTTTAATACTCTCTTGAGCATATCTAGATTGTTTAAGTAGTGTGTTGCACCATATGTGTCATCTGGGAGAGAACTATCTTCGTAACTTTTACCTTTCGTTAGGTTTCTGAATTTTTCTACTTTACTAGAACCTATTGAAACTACGACTTCATCTCCCCTTGCTAATTCTATGTATTCCAAAAGTTTCTCTGTTATTTTATTTGAGAAGTCTACAAACTTCTTGTCCTCAACATAAGCCATTATGTGCCTACCATCTTCCAAAAGGATTTTGTCTAAATCTACATATACTATTCCGTGGGAGTTCCCAACATTGTTAAAAAGTTTCTTAGGCTCGACATCTCCCATACTAAACACCTTCGTTGCAGAAGGAGGTAAGGTACTATCCTTAGGTGGAAGTGGTTTTTCTTCTTCCTTCTTTCCTTCCTCCTTCCTCTTAGTCTCTTCGGAGGGTTCTTCAACAGTAACATTTCCTTCGCTGTAGGCTTGAACAACAGGGTGAACTTCTTCCTTAGCCTCTTTCTTAACTAAATATACTGTTCCTGAATTTCCATCTATTTTAACCCAATCTCCTGATTTTATTTTAACAGATGCGTCTGTAGCACCAACAACAGCAGGGATTCCAACCTCTCTGCATAATATTGCAGTATCGCTGGTAAGACCTCCTGTGTCCATAATAATTCCTCCAGAGGAAACTATCATGGATTCCATTTCTGTCGAATATCTCTTTATTAGGAGGATATCTTCAGTGGTAAATTTCCTGTCTACTGGACCATCTACAATAGTAACCTTACCTGTCTTTTTCCCAAAACTAGCACCTATGCCTGAAGCTAAGAGATCCTCTTGCTTGATAGATGTGGGAGCTTCTTCTGCCTCTTTCTTTGCAGAGAGGATTAGTTTCTCTAACTTCTTTGCAGCTTCATTGCCATTCCTACTCACCATCTTCTTAGCATCGGAAACAGCTTGAGAGACTATCATGGACTCGCCGCGGTATTTCTCAATAAAACCTATGATAACATCTCGAACGTTTCTTCTAGTTAAATCAGAACTCTGTGGAACAACTCTTTCACCTATAGATTCTTCGTAAAGAGGTTTGTTCTGAAGAACCCAGAATTTTCCTCCGGATAGAACCCATTCCAAATTCTGGATTTCTCTAGATTTGTTTTCAACGATTAGAGCTATCTTAGAAATTTCTTTCATATCCTTATCGGAGAGCTTTTGCCTGTGACTCCAACCACTAGATATCTTTATCTTCTCAATATTATCTCTACCTCTCATTGGCTTCAAAGTTCTAACCTTCATCCACTCTTGAGGAGAGATATGCTTTTCTACAACAGTGAGATCTTTCTTGTTCAATAAATATGTGTCTGGAGTAATTTCACCAAGAGAAATAACATCTCCTAAACCAAACACGGCTTCTATACTAAGTTTAGAATTATCCTGAGTTATTGGGTCAACAGTAAATACTACACCAGCCACTTCAGACTGAACCATCTTCTGAACAACGACTGCCAGTTTAACCTCTGCCAAATCTACACCCATCTTAGAAGCATAGGCTACAACATCATCACAAAACATGGATGCAAAAACTCTCTTAATTGCATCCTGTAGGTCATCAAATTTACGAACATTTAACTCTGTAGAAAATATCCCACTGAAAGAAACTTGTTTGTTTTCAGGGAAAACGACAGACGACCTGACTGAAACCCAAGCATCTGTAAAACCAGACATCCTAGTGTAAGCACTAAGGATTTCTTCTTGAATCTCCTTTGGGAATTCATTCTTCAGAAAAAGGGAAGCAACTTCCTCTCTCTCGGGATTCCTCCCTTTTGCTAATAACTTCTTTCTTCCATCTTCCAGAGTATTAAATGCGAAATCTACAAAAACATCACTAGATACAACAAAAAATTCTGGAACAGGGACATCCATATCCTTGAGCTTAAATAAACTCAGACCCTTCCTTCCAATTCTGTTCTCATTTAATTCTTTAGCTGAATAATCTTCAAAAAAGAAAACTTTGCTCTTTTTCGACGTAGGGCTCTGCATCTTAAATTGGGCAGTAAAAAATTAAGATCTGTATATTAAACAATACCTTTAGCTTCTAATTTTTGCAAGTCTATATAGAACTCATAAAGGATTTTAGCTATGACCATAAAAGGTACAGCAATAAAACCTCCAATTAATCCAAAGAATGTTATGAATATCATAACTCCAAGTAAAACAAAGATTGGTTTTAGACCAACAGCATCACCCATAACTTTGGGAATAATGAATGAATTCTCAATCAATTGAAAAATTACAAAGGAACCAACAACAATAAGTGCAGTCACAGGCCCTATCGCTATTAAAGCAACCATTCCCATTAATATACCCGATATCGTGGAACCCAAATTGGGGATTACATTCATAAAACCTGTAAATATCGCAAGTGGGAGAGCAAAGGGAACTTGAAGAGCTGTCAGCAAAACCCAAGTAAACAACGCAGCTACTGTGCTAACGACTCCTTGACCTAGAACCCAACTTCCCAGCTTGCCCTCAACATCTGAAACAAGTCGTTTAACTCTATCCCTCTTCTCTATAGAAACTATTCTTATAAATGCGACATCCGCTAAGGTATCATGCTCCGAGACAAGATATATAGAGAAGATAATTGCAGTAATTAGAAAGGCCCCTAATTCAAAAGAGCTAGAGAGGAAAGTTGCAACATTCTTAACATTGTCAGCAGTGGAGAACGCCTTCAAAAAATCTGTTACGTAAGTATTAATCATATCAAAATCAACAGAGTAGCCACCGATAGAAAAATCATCCAAAGAGACTAATGTACTTTCGACCCATTCAGGGAGAATTTGAACAAGATCTGTCATCTGGTTGACAAGTGGTACAGATATCAAAACAATGACCCCTAAAATAACAAGAAATAGCCCTGCATAGGGAAGTGTAATAGCAAAACCCCTCGATACTCCCTTCTTCTTTAACCAATTTACGATTGGCCTCATACTTGCCATTAGAACAAAACCAAAAAAGATAAAGATTATAACTGAGATTAGTTCTTGAGCAAAAAATATAAATCCCAAGATACCTAGAATAAATAACATTGTCTTGGTCGAAAGATCTATCGTTAGATTCTCTTTATTCTTTTTATAACTAACTCCAGAACTATTTCCATCCCTAGAACTATTGGAAACTTCTTGTGTTGAAACTTCTCTGGATGATTTTCTGTTGTCTTTAAATGAGAATATTCTTGGCATAGTATGCTTACTTAATTTATTTCCGATTATAGCAATTTTATATTCACTTGAGAACTTTAATAACTAACCTACAAGCAATAAGGGGAGCATCTGCTCCCCTAATAAATTTACAAACAAACAATCCAGATTACTCTTCCTTCCCTTTGTATTTAAGAAAAGCAAAACCAGAGCTAAAGAAGAATCCTACTATTGCAATTAAGCCAAAGAGCATCATTAGATTGTTTCCGAGCAGTTCCTGCATAGCTTTCTCTAACTCTCCAGAAGCAACTGGGATTTCATCAGTTACTGCATTCCCATTAACATCACTATCTACCGAGTATGTAACTTTTACCTTCTCATCAAGTTCCACTTCGTTACCTGCTTCATCTACTATACTCACACCAAATACATTTGGTCCTTCATCAAGAAGAATTTCTGCTATCTTGAAGTCCCCCTGCTCATCACATGTTGCAACATATTTATCTATTCCCCTTGTTACAATAACCTTTGCATTAGGTTCTACATTTCCTACAAGAGTAAAACTCTCTGTTCCAACCTCTTCAGGATAATCTATCTCTGTTAATACAGGATCCGTTCTGTCCACCTCGACCATTCTCATGTCAGACTGCAAAGAAATATACCTCTTTGGAAAACCTTTAACACCAGCAACAGATACTGCGTATGTGCCTTCATCTTCAACAGGGTACTCATATTCAAAAGCCCCCTCTGAATCTACCTTTACTCTTGCCACTTCCTCGTTATCTATATAAACAAAGACCTCGTCGAAACTGTCAGCGGTACCCTTTATTACGATATTCTCATCATTTGTTATTGCCTCTGTTCCAGATAGAGAAGGTGAGTCTAATGTTTCATCCAATTCAGGTGTTCTGCTGAACCTAACAAAAGAGTATATTCCATAACCAATAAGCACAATCCCTAAGAATATGAAGATAGTCCCTACAATCCTAGAAATTCTCTCTTGGCCACTTGGCTTCTTTATCTCCACCTTCGATACCATAGAGTCCTTAGGTTGTGTCTTCTCAACAACCTTTTTAGAAACCTTCGATGTTTTGGCAGATTTAGATTTTTTCTTTGCCACTTTATCCTATATTAAAATTTATATGCACTTAATCTTAGAATAATATAATTAATAAAATAATGCAACTATCTCAAAAAAATAGTAGAATAGAGCAGAAATATGAAAAACCTAAAAAAGATAACAATAACACTTTTTCTAATACTATTGGTACTTTCACCTGCCTTTTTCTTTATCTTATACCCCAACTACAATAACATAGTTTTGGCCTTTAATTCTTTTGACTTTTACAACATCTCCAAGGAAGCAAGTGTTAAAATTCTTACCCAGATATCCCCCAGTAGAGACAAATACCACGAACAGGTACTTGGGGCTACATCAATAGAGGAGTCCCTAAAAGATGCCGAGATAAATCTGGACAGGAAAGTTCTTGAGGAGTTAAACACAAAGATTAATATAGAAACAATAAACATAGAAGGAGAGATTGTTCAAGGGGAATCTTCCCTTAGAATGAACGATGGTTTTTGGCACTTTCCAACCACCTCATTCCCAGGAGAAAAGGGAAATAGCGTAATAATTGGTCACCGCTTTCTACACCTGCCACCCAGAAAGGATACATTTTTTAACCTAGAAGATATAAAAATAGGGGAAACCATAGTAATCTCACAAAATACCGATCCAAATAACCCCGAAGAGGAGGAATATTTGAACTACATAGTTACCGAAACTAAGATTGTTGAACCAAACGATATGTCAGTCATACAGCAGACAGATGACTACCGTCTAACATTAATAACTTGCACACCCCTATGGACATCAGAAAAACGCTTTGTAGTAATAGCAAAACTGGACAAATTATATAAAAAAGTGTAGACTTTGACCGCAATTTTAATATATAAGAAGAAAATTTCATGAGTGATATGTACAAGAGAGAAGATATTTCCAAAGATACTATTCAGTTTAAAATTACTATCCCAAAAGAGGAGTTTGACAAGGAATATCAAGCTATCCTAAAAAAGGAGCTCGAAGATACCAATATAAAAGGTTTTAGAAAAGGAAAAGTCCCAGGAGATCTTGTAGAACCACATGTTGGTCATACACTAAAGGTTCAAGCCATAGAGAAACTTATCCCTCAATACTTAGAGAAAACACTTGTCAAAGAAAATGTTTTACCTATCGCTCCTCCTGATTACAAGGAATTTCCTAACTTTGAAAAGGATGCTGACTTAGAATTCACAATGAATATCACAGTAATGCCAGAATTTAAGATGGGAAATCTTAAAAAGTTAGAAATTAGGAGAGAAGAGGTTTCTGTATCTAAGGAAGAAGTAGATGAAGCATTAGAAAGATTAAAACAGAACCAGAAAACAAAAGCGGAAGAGATAAATGAGGATTGGGCAAAAGAGATAATAAAACTACTAAGACTAGATGGCGTAAAAGACCTTGAAGGCTTAAAAAAGCACATAAAAGATGCAATACTCTCTCAAAAAGAACACATGATGCATCATAAATTAGAGGATGAAGCACTAAAAGAGGCTATAAAGTTATCTAATATAGAAATACCTCAGCCCGCGATAGATTACGAAGCATCTGAAAGAGAGAGAGCATTTATTACAGATATGCAACAGAAGGGAATAGATATAGATCAATTCCTTAAAGCAAATAATATCACTCTAGATAAAATGAGAGAGATGTGGAAAGAGGATGCAAAAGAAGCTCTACAAGCAGATGTTTTTCTCAAACTGTATTCTGACGAAAGAGAAGTTGAAGTCACAGATGAGGACTTAGAAAAGAAAATCGAATTAATCAAAAAGAACACTCCAGAACAGACAGACCCTTCCATATTTAAAGACGCTAGATGGAAAGAATATATTAGAAGTGTAGAACAGAAGGAGAAGGCATTCCACCAATTCCTAGATGAGGTTATAAAGGTTGAGGAAAAGGAGAAGAAGGAGACAAAAGGAAAGGAAACTAAGAGGAAGGAAACAAATAAAAAGGCAAAGGAGAAATAATTTTAGATAAATTATCTCTTATGAATTTAATACCAACAGTTATAGAAAAAGAGAGAGGCGGTGAAAGAGCATACGATATCTATTCACGACTTCTGAAAGATAGAATTGTCTTTGTAAGTGGAACAATTGGAACAGATATGGCCAACACAGTAATTGCACAATTACTATTTCTAGAAAAAGAGAATCCCCAGGAAGATATACAAATGTTTATTAACTCCTATGGGGGAGAGATTACTGCAGGAATGGCTATTATAGATACAATGAACTATGTTAAATGCGATATCTCTACAATCGCAGTAGGTTTAGCGGCCTCAATGGGAACAGTTTTATTGGTAAGTGGAACAAAGGGTAAAAGATTTGCACTTCCAAACAGTAAGATACACATACATCAACCAATAGGGGGTGTTCAGGGGCAAGCAAGTGATATCGCTATAGAAGCCAAAGAGATAATAAAAACAAGAGAAACTCTTTACAAAATTCTTGCAAACAGAACAGGAAAAACAGCAAAGCAAATAGAAAAAGATGCGGATAGAGATAAATACTTCACTGCTAAAGAAGCTAAAGAGTACGGTATTATAGATAAAGTTATTACAAAAAGATAAATTAAATTATTTAATTATATACCGTATGATATATGACGACCCAACAGGAATAGATGATGGAATAAAGCAAGAAGCTTTAGATTTTGTCAGATTTAACATAAGCCAGATGCTTAAATATCCAAATCAATATCAAGTAGTAGAAGAAACCGTCAATCAGATAAACCTAAAAGATATAGACCTCTATCTTAGAAAAATGGATAGGGAACAAGATTTAGACGTTAAGGACCTCTCGATCGAGTCCATAGATATAACTGACATAGAGAAATTCGGTCAAATCTGCGATTATATCCAGATAGATAGCGTAAATTACCCTTCAAGACATCCACAGAGAATATATTTTATAGAATCAGCTTATTCTGCAATCACTCTCATCCCCATTGAACTAGATAATCGCTCACTAAGTATTTACATAGAACCTTTAGAAAGTTCCCCTGATTTTATAACAGAATTATGGGCTATAAACAAAGATAAAAAGGATAAAGGCTTAGAAGGAATACAGTTTGTAAATCCACGAAATCTTCCTTCCCGAAGTACTAAGAGAAGATAAGAAGAGAAGAGAAGAGAAGAAAAGAAGAGAAAGCAGGAAGAGATAGAGAAAGCTAGTTCAAACTTGTAAGATTTAGTATGAGGTAATATTCTCTTCCACAAAAGACTCTATTTCACTTACCACCTCATCTTTTTCATTCATACCACTCGCAGCTGTTCTCACAGTCAGATTAAAAAGGTCTTCATTTGTTGCATCTAACCAATAACCGTTTTTAGCCAGATATATTATGAGTGCAAATATCCCCATTCTCTTATTCCCATCCTCAAATGGATGGTTTTTTATACAGAAGTAATAAAGCATAGCTGCCTTAGAAATAAGAGTAGGGTAGAGATCTTCTCCTCCCACTTTCTGAAAAGGCTGCACTATTGAACTCTCTAATTTCCCAGTATCTCTAACCTCATATGCAGAATTGTTCTCCTTTTGTTCCTCCCTCATGTAGTCACTGAAAAGTTTTGCAACATATTCAAGCTCTTGTTTTGTAATCCTGTTCTTCATATTAAGCATTTTGGAGTTTAATTATTGCCTCCTTATACTGAGACATAGTCCTGTCAAAAACATTCTTTAGAAATTCCTTCTCTTTATCCGTAAGTTTATTTTCTTTCATCTGCATAACTAAAGATTATAAAAAGTTGAAAAAGGTTTGTAAAGGAAATATAATCTGAACTAATCTTATGGGCGATTAGCTCAGCTGGCTAGAGCGTCACATTGACATTGTGGAGGTCACAGGTTCAAGCCCTGTATCGCCCATTCGATGCTTATTTGTGTTTTAGAACATAATCCTTTATACCAATCACTACCTCTTTCTGGTGCTCATCTTTAAGCTTCTTGTGTGCTTCTCTTGCGATTTCTTTTGGAAATACACTTCTGTCTAAACCGAGGAATGAGTAATCTTCTATCATTGAGATGTCCACATTTCCTTCAAAATTGTTGTTAACAATAAAATCAACAAGATGGTTAACAAGTTCTGTCCTTCCATTAATCTTAAGATTTGGAACCTGTTTTTTTAAACTGAGAAATATTGGAACAGTTCCTGGATAGCTCGATTCTTCTAGCAATTCAGTCATCTTGTCCAAAGCTTTATCTGTTCTAAAAACTAAATTCCCTAAAACACTAGAGCCATAACCTCGGTTAGTTGTAAGACATAGTCTCCCCGGAGAAAATTTCCCCAAGAGTTTATTAAAAGACTCCTTAACTTCATCTGATATCTGAGGATCTCTTACATTTCGAAGATGTGAGCCTGTTAAAGTTTGGTCAAAGTCCACAAAGCAGAAGCTTTGATTTTCATCACTCTCAAGAAGTATTTGCTCTACCGCTTGAGAAAAGGAGTTAACCTCTATTGCTTCGTAAGTTACACTTTCTTTTTCACTTGCCTCCTTTTCAGATTCAGAAGGGACATTGCCCACAAAAGAACCTGCTCCTATTTCTCTTTCCAATGTACTCATAATTAATTTTAACAGAAATTATCTAAAATCTTAACTACCTCCTCCGTATTCTTTGTCACCATTAAATTCTTTCTTAATTCGTTTGCACCATCAAACCCAGAGATATATGCTTTTATATATTTCTTCTGACTATTAAATGGTTTTGTTCCTTTCCAAGTTCCATCAAAAAGCTTGAGGTGTTTTAAAAGAGCATCTCTCTTTTCCTCGCTAGAAATCTCTTTTCGGTTTCTACCAGAAAATAGCCATGGGTTATTCATTATACCTCTTGCAACCATAAAGCCATCTACACCATACTCTTCTACATATTTCTCACCCTGTTTTAAAGATTTAATATCTCCATTACCAATAATTAAAGTCCTTGGAGAAATTTCATCTCTTAATTTAACACACTCAGAGATCTTATCCCACCTAGAGGGAGTAGAGTAGCCCTCTTTTGAAGTTCTTCCGTGAATTGTAATAAGATTAAGATTTAAAGTTAAAAGGAAGCCTATCCAACCTTCTACATCCACTTCATCATACCCCAACCTTGTCTTAACACTCACAGGAAGACCTCCAGAAGCTTTCTGAACAGTCCTAATAATCTCTTTTACTAAATCTTTTTCCTTTATTAAAGCAGAACACCTGCCACTAGATAAAACATCCCTTACCGAACAACCAATATTAATATCTATGCCATCTGGTTTAAGTTTTTTTACATATTCAAGGGTTTCGACGTAATCTTCTGGCGTATTGCCCCACAATTGGACAACAATTGGACGCTCTTTTGGGGCATAATCCAGCCTATGTATTACCTTTTTCCTTCCCTTAGAACAAAAACCCTCCACATTAAGAAACTCTGTATAGAAGAGATCTGGTCTACCAATATCACAGAGGACCTGTCTAAAAACAGTATCTGTAACCCCCTCCATAGGTGCTAGAGCAGATATATATCCTTTCTTCTTTTTTATTTTCTCATAGATATTCACAGCACATTTTAGCATATACCAAAAAGTTAGAAGTGCGGAAGAGCAACCCCTTTACATATCTTGTTGTTTAAAATAAACTTAAGTAGTAGATTAAAACTGCCTAAAATGGAAGCAAAAAACGCCCTTATTGACAACTCTGGTCAACAATCTTTAAGTGAGATTAAAATTGATTCATACCTCACCATCTTTTTCTTTACAGTTCAAGATTTTCTAAATTGGTGGTATGTAAAAATGCCAATATGGCATCTAAAAAGGTTGGCAAGACTCAGTGTAGTTATAGATGACCAATTCTCCATATCTCTACTGATCAAGAATTTCTTCCTCCCATGGCATAGAGATAATTCCATGATAGGGTACATATTTGGAATAATCATGAAGCTTTTGTATCTTCCTATTGGGATATTTATTTACTTACTTTGCATGAGTCTTTATCTTCTCTTTTTCCTCTTTTGGTTGTTACTTCCAATAGGCTCCTTAGTTTTCATAATATTATCTTTCTTTAATTCCTTAACTTAAGAACTTAGAAATGGCTTTAGAATTTGACACCAAAAACAAGACTATTACAGGATTCCACAAAAAAGATAAGGGGACTTTTGGAATTATAGAAGGTAAATACCCAATATTTGAAGATGACAACATCTCAATATTCACAATCACTAAGGATCATTTCTTCAGTATTACAACCCCACAGATTAAAGCTATTCTTAACAACTTTTTAAGATACAAGAACTTCAATGACAAGAAGAGGCTTGTTGCAAATATCCTCCTCATTCCAGGATTAATAATTTCCTTCACACTACTCCTTAAATATTCTACAATCCTAAATTCCTTTCCAGAAATTCTTGCACTATTAGAATCAGACCTAACAGATTTTCTCTTTAGCATTTCCATTTTTAGTGTAATAATCTTGTGGCATGACTTCTATGAAGAGAAGAGCCATCCAATTAAATTGCCTAAACCTGGGAAAATTACACAGAGGGATGTAGACGAAATAAGGGCAAGTGGTTTTAAATTTGGGAGGTATGCACACTTAGAGACAATTAACTTCTTAACAGAAGAAAGTTTAGAATTGCTCTGTCTATTTACTAAAGAAGAGTCCTTTAAAACCCTCTCATTATATAACGACCTAGTTGCTTCAAACTTCGAAGTGGGACAAATAATTAGACGAACAGGGGTTGAGATAACCCCAGAGATCTTAAACGAAGTTGGAGTAAATGAACAAACTGTGCCTGACTACCCAGTTACTGCATTAAGAAGTATCTTAACCTATGCTCTAGAGGAAGCACTTCTTACAAACAGTAAAGAGATTCAACCACAGCATCTTTTTCTTGCTATTAGCAGAATTTTCCCTGTAATAGAGAAATTTTTACGTAAAAACCAGATAAATATAGAAATCCTCAGAGAGGTAACTGCTTACAATAATGAAATTATTTACCGCAGGAGTAGAACAAAATATCTTAATCCAGACATTCCTTATTACAAAAAAGGCGGGATAGCAAGAAATTGGATCTATGGTTATACCTTTATTCTGAGTCAGTTTAGTAAAGATATAAACAAGGAAGTTGCAGAATCCCAGGATATCTTTGGGATAGGTCATGACGAGGAAATAGAACTTTTAATTGCTACTCTGGGGAAATTATCTAATAAAAATGCCCTCTTCATAGGTGAACCGGGGGTAGGGAAATCTAGTTTAATTTTAGGACTTGCTCAAAAGATTAACTCTGGAGATGTTCCAGAACAATTAAAAGATAAGAGAATTATCCAATTAGATATTAATAATCTAATAGCTAGAGCCAATAAAGAGAAAAACTTAGAAGAACTTATTATAAAAGCTTTTCAGGAACTTGAGAAAGCAGGTAATACAATTCTCTACATTGATGAAATGCAGGAGCTTATCCCCAGAAAAGCTCAAGAATCTAGTAATTCAATTGCAGGCATTATGATGCCCTACATAATAGACAGTAAATTCCCCATTGTTGGAACAACTAATTATGCAGACTACAAGAGATACTTCTACAGTAATGAATCTCTAAGACAAAGTTTTACAAATATAGAAGTGAAAGAGGTAGCACCAAAAGATACTCTGACAATTCTGGAGAGTAAGATTCCTTCGCTTGAGAAAAACTTCCAATGTTTCATAACCTTCCCTGCACTTTTTGCTGCTGTGGAACTTTCTCAAAGATACATAACAGACAGGAAATTGCCTAGTAGTGCAGTACAAACAATAGAATCTGCTTGTGCATGGGCTCAGGCTAATAATGTTCAGAAACTGACAGCAGAACACGTTTCCAAAATTGTGTCCATTAAGACAAACATATCGGTTGGAGAAATAGACCAAGAGGAGAGTAATAAGTTAATAAAACTTGAGGAAAACATTAGAAAGAGGGTAATAGGGCAAGATGAAGCAGTAACTGCCCTAACAGAATCGCTCAGGAGGGCCAGAGCAGACGTAAGAGACTCTAAAAAGCCTATTGGAGTATTCTTATTCGTTGGACCTACTGGTGTTGGGAAAACGCATTTAGCAAAGGTTGTAGGAGAGGAGTATTTTGGAAAAGAAGAGGCAATTGTAAGACTAGACATGTCAGAATTCCAAGACACACAGAGTATAGAGAAATTCTTAGGATCTTCTTCAGAGGGTGGTTTCGGACAATCTTCCATTAGTTTAGTTGACAGGGTAAAAAACAATCCCTATACCGTCGTTCTTTTTGACGAAATAGAGAAAGCAAACCCAAGTATACTGGATCTTTTCCTACAAATATTTGACGAAGGAAGATTAACAAGTACACAGGGAGAAACCATAGACTTCACACATACAATAATTGTATGTACAAGCAATATTGGTAGTAAGATGCTCTTAGATGCTCTCGAAAAAGATCATGCATTATGGAGTGAAGCAAAAGAGAGGGTTCTTCTTGAAGTAAGACAATCTCTAAGGATTGAATTGATTAACAGATTTGACCAGATAATTGTTTTCCATCCTCATGATCTCAATAATCTGGCAGAGATAGCAACACTTCTGCTAAATGAACTGGCTACACGCTTAGGAAATAATGGTATTAATATAAAATGGCCTGAACAAATCCCTATGCTTATCGCAAACAAATCTAATCAACCAGGACTAGGTGCTAGACCTATGAAAAGATATATACAAGACAAGGTAGAGGGACAGATTGCAAAAGGAATAATTGAACAAGAAATAAAGCCTGGAGAGGATGTCGAGATTAAGGAGAGCTGGATAGTATAAAATCTTAATATATTCTTAATAAAGATAACAACCTAAAACAAATATGATATAATACCCAAGTTATAACATATTAGTAAAGAGAAATTATGGGAGCAGTACCAAAAAGAAAAATATCGAAAGGGAGAAAGGGTAGAAGAAGATCGCATAATGCTATTAAAGTGAAATCTGTTACCAAATGCCCTAAATGTGGCACTGTGAAGAGAAGTCACTTTGAGTGTCAGTATTGTGGCTACTACAATAAATCTAAGTAAAAGTAACAGAAAAATATGAAAAGGTCTACAGATCCAAGACATCAAGCTAGGATATTAGTATTACAAGAGCTTTTCTCAAAATATTTCAAAAAAGGTGATATTCAAACAGAAAACATCTCGATAAAGGAATTGTTAGAACTAAATGAGATGACTGATTATGATAAAGAACTCTATAAAAAGATTTTGGATGGTGTAATAGAAAAACAAGAAGAGATAGACACACTTATACAAAAATATGCTCCACAATGGCCTATAGAGCAAATGAAGCTTGTTGACTTACAAATCCTCAGAATGGCTATTTATGAAGGATTTGTAGGGATGATAACCCCCCCCAAGGTCGCAATTGACGAGGCTATAGAAGTGGCAAAAGATTTTGGAGGTGAGATAAATAGTAAATTTGTAAATGGTGTTTTAGGAGCTATTTATGAACAACAGAAAGAAGATAATAATAAAGACAAAAAGGAAAATGAAGGATAGAAAAGAAATAGAAGAAAAATTAGGAGTAACATTTAAAAATCCCAGATTATTAAAAACAGCTCTTACACACAGATCATATCTGAATGAACACAGAGGGATGAATCTCAAAAATAACGAGAGATTAGAATTTCTAGGAGATGCTGTTCTAGAATTAATTATTTCCTCGGAACTTTTCAGAAAATTCCCCAAAAAACCAGAAGGTGAATTAACTGCCATAAGATCTGCTGTAGTTAGAACAGAAAGCTTAGCACAAGAATCTAGACTTTTAGGAATAGGTGAGCACATCCTTATGTCTCGAGGAGAGGAAGAATCTGGAGGAAAAGATAAAGACTTTATCCTAGCAAATACCTATGAAGCTCTCTTAGGTGCAATATATCTAGATCAAGGAATAGAGGTATGCACAGATTTTGTTAAAAGAACTGCTCTTAAAAAAGTTAACAGAGTCGTAGACCAAGAGCTATTCGTAGATCCTAAAACAAGAGTACAAGAATTAATCCAAGCGAAGTACAAAGTTACTCCAACCTATACTCTCATCAAGGAGCAAGGTCCCGATCATGACAAGACTTTTACTGTGGGATTGAAAGTGGGAAAGAAGGTAATGTCAAAAGGTACTGGAGTAAGCAAGCAAAAGGCAGAAGAAGATGCCGCTAGAAAATGCATAGAAAAACTAGAAGAAAAGTAATTATTCTTGAATTAAATTATTTGATTTGATACAATCCATCACTATGTTAAAGATAAGACTAAAAAGAACAGGAAAAAGAGGACAACCACATTACAGGATTGTTGTTTGTGAAGCTAGTAAGCCTAGAGATGGGAAAACTGTAGAAGAGATTGGGTATTACAACCCTAGAAATAAACCATCTACCTTTACAGTAGACAAAGAAAGAGCAGAATATTGGTTATCAAAAGGTGCACAACCTACGGATACTGTAGCTCAATACTTTGTAAAAGAAGGTCTTCTCAAAGACTTAAAAAGAGGTTCTACCAAGCCCTCCACAAAAAAGAAGACAAGCGAGGCAAAAGCATAGTATAATGTTCCAATAAAATATTAAACATATATATACTAAATATGAAAGAACTCTTAGAACATATTGTTAAAGCGATAGTAAACAACCCAGAAGAGGTGAGCGTTGAAGAAAAGAAGAGCGTGGACTTTCCGGGCCTTACCATTCTTACTATAGATGTAGCAGAAGAAGACAAAGGCGTTGTTATTGGAAGGAGAGGGAGAACTATAAACTCAATTAGAGATTTAATTACTATAAACGCAATAAGAAACGACAAAAGAGTTAAAGTTCTAATAAAAGATGACAATCGTGGACACCACGAAGAGGGTTCTGCTGAGAACATCGAAGATAATGATGGAATGTTAGTAGACGAAGAACTTTAGAACTACTCAATCCCACCTTATATTATTACTTAAGTTGGGAAGCTTTCTGAGAAAATGCTTCAACAACATCTTGATACTCTAAGTAGCTTTCAAAGTCTTTATATATATTAGTTTTCATTGTAGACTCTGGTACATAATATCCCATTACATTAAGATTAACTTCCCATTTATCTCCACCTCCTTTTCTTAATCCTACCCCCGATATGGATATGACATATGGAGAAGCCTCATAAAGATTATCTAGAAAAGTCAAAATATTACTTAGTTCACCTCCGTAATTAAGAGGACTACTAACCCCAAAATAAACCCTCGTCTCACCTTCTTCTTGCTCACTCTTTCTAATAACTGAGGTTTGACTATCTCCAGCAGTGAGACTAGAAGAAGAGAGATTCAGCTCTCTAGCCAAATTATCTATATACGACATAAAACTTGCAACTCTAAGGGTTTGGGGAATAACTAGTTTGGCATTTATCAAATCGGTCTGCAAAGTTGTTTCATCTATCTCTCTAAGCTTCTCTTCAACCTTTTCCAACTCTTCTAGCCTTTCCACAGTTGATTTGTACTCACCTCTAAAAGAGATTGCTGCTTTAACCATAGGGATAAAAACAAAAATAATAAGAAGTACAAGAATCAGAAGAACAGACAAAGGAACAAGAAGATCTTGAATCGTTAATCTTGTATCCTTAATCTTTTCACTTAAGCCTTCTATTTCTCTCTTTGTTTCACTCGGTTTTATACTCTGTGTATCTGCCATTTCTTCTTTTAAATTCTAATATTACTCTTGTACAAATTCCTCAAGATTAATTTTGCCTGTAAAGCTATAGTTAGCACGGTCTCCCGTTCCCGAAAAAGATCTTAGTTGGACATCATTAAACTTTTGGTGGTTATCCATTAAATACCAGAACTTTGCAACATCTTCTAAGCTTGCAGCCTTTCCACTTATTTCAAAGCTTTCCCCTCCCGGAAAGGCAAAGGTCTCTATTACATTATTACCACTTGTATTTGCAACTCCTCTTAATTCCTCAATAAGGATTCTTGTCGAGATTCTTCCCCCTTGAATATCCTTGAAAAGAAAGATTCGCTCTAATATCTCTGTGTTTCCAGAGGTAATATAAGAATATTCCATAATCCTTTTTTCAACCTCTTTTAATCTCCTTTTTTGAGAATCAAGCTGCATCCTAGAGACGATATTAAAACCAGTAACAAGTATGGTCACTGAAAATAATAAGGACAAACTTATTAAGGAGCCTAAATTAACTCTTTTCTTTTTATCTTCGGCCTTTATTTCAACTTCCGTCATTGTGGGGATAAGATTTATCCCTGTCTCTTCCACAATTGTTGCTGGAGCAACGCTTTTCTTTTTTCCTTCTTCCTGCGAAGAACCTTTCTCTTGGGTAGAAGAATCTATTTTGTCTTTTTCTATCTCTTTATTCATCCTTTAATGCTAATCCTATTGCAATAGAGTAGGAGGGCCCACTCTTTTCTACAATATCTTTAAATTTATTATCTACAGAGATATTCCTCCAGGGATTTGCCACAGAAGCCTGTACCCCCAAACTCTTAGAAACATACTCTGCAAGACCTGGAAGAAGAGCACCATCTCCACTTAGAAGGTAGTCCGAAGGG
The DNA here is from genome assembly GCA_002328805.1 of Candidatus Dojkabacteria bacterium UBA2177. Taxonomy (GTDB): domain Bacteria; phylum Patescibacteriota; class Dojkabacteria; order SC72; family SC72; genus UBA2177. Next base: position 2,670 of record DCVX01000001.1, on the reverse strand, counting down.
GAAACAGAAAGAGTTCTATTTTTGTAAAACTCTATACCCCTTCTCACTTCTACCATTATGGATTCTAGTATCGGAGCGAGGACATTGTATATCTTTCCTTCTAGAACCCCTTCTGTAACACCATAATTTCTCTTAAATTCCTCTGCTCTTTGATACTGGAAACCAAATTTATTCATTATTGATTGAGTCAGAGCATCAGAACCAATAGCAATACTTTGTGAGAAGACAAGATACCCCTCAGAGAGGATACTCATATCAGTACTGTTCGCACCAAAATCCAACATAACAAGATTCTTTTTACCTGTAGATTTATACATTGTTCTACCAATAGCAACAGATTCTGTTTCTATGGCTATCAAATTTAAGCCAGCTTCCATAGCAATATTTATGTAGATATTAATAATCTTACGAGGGGCAGCAACCACCAAAACTCTTGGAGCATTCTTCTCGGCATTAAAGCCTATTGGAACATAGCTAAGTTGGACCTCATTTAGAGGCATAGGGATGTACTGTTTAGCTTCAAAATAGACAGCATCCTTTAGTTCTTCTCTCTTAACACCTGGAAATTCTAAAAATCTTGTAAAAACAGAGAACTCTGGCAAGGCCATTACTACATTCTTATTTTTAATTCTAGATGATTCGTAGAGCTTTTTAAGGACATCTGCAAGTTTTTTCTGGTCCTTTTTCTCCTCGCTATTTATAACCCCCTTAGGAGTAATTTGAGATCCTAAATTGACTAGGGAAGGCCTATCTGAGTTTATCCCAGATAACTCTACAGCTTTTACGGAGTGTGTTCCAAAGTCTATTCCGACATGGTCAGGCAGGTTTGCCATTTTGTGAGCAGTTTAAATTAATACACTTAGTATATAATATAGCAGAAAAGAGTCGAGTTTCAAACAGTTAATAAAACTAATTTACTATATATACTTGGCCAATTCTTCTGTAAGGCCACCATTTTCAATCTGATTCTTTAATAAGTAAGAAGAAGCTCCATATTTAAAAGCCTCTCTTATTATTCCCTCATTTGCAATGTTCGTTAGAATAATAACTGGAAGTTCTCCATACTTTGAGGGATTCTCTTTTATTGCCCTAAGGACATCTAGACCATCCAAGCCATTCATAAAGAGATCTAGAACTACAATATCTATAACACCTTTATTTCTGGAGAGATATTCTAATCCCTTTTGACCATTTGCAAATTTAATACAGAAATAACCTCCAGATTCAATAATCTTAGAATGTTTTTCTAATAGGTCCTTTTCATCTTCTATTATTAAAACTGTGTTGGAATCTTTGGACATTTTGTAGCAGGAAGCTTATTTTAATTTACCAAACAACTCCTTCAGTTGAGACAACCCCTCTTCTGTGAACCTCTCTGTCTACTACGGCATTTGGTCCTAAGTACCAGTTCATTGGTTCGGAGAGAATATCGAAGGTGATAATGTAATTCCCGTCTGCAGATTCCATATAGGAAATTCCAAAGTCTGTAATATTGATGTAATCAGAATTAAGAAGCATTAGGTAGCTAGATGGGGAGTCAGCAAAACAGTTTTCATGATTATCTCTTAAATCATCACCTGAGGTCCATAGAATATAACCTTTATCTTGATCATCTTCATCCCTGAAGAATCCCAAACAGAGCCAATTAGAGAAACCGTAAGGTCGAAATTGGATCTCGTTTCCAACCACACCTTCAGGTAAACCATTAGCATAAACGGCTTCTTCATCTACTTCACCAACTATTATGTCATTTTCGGGATCATAGAATCTTCCTGGGTAAACACCCCCGAGGTCAATAGATTTAAACACATAAACATCCGAAGGATCAGAATTTCTTATAGTCCTTCTAAGAAGCTCTAGGACAAATTCGGATTCATTCCTTGCTCTAATTTTATTACTGGAAACAGTAGATACCCTTATTAGGGTAGAGAGAACCGTTGAGGAGATAATCATTACAGTTCCCATGATTGCGATGGTTATTAGCATCTCAACTAAACTAAACCCTTCGTATTTTTCTTTATTGATTTTTATCATAATTTGACTATTGTTCCATATACATAATCTTTAGCAAGGTTACCTTTGGTTATTGCTCCATCCCCACGTCTTTGTCCAACTATAATTTCTGTAGTGACAAAGGCTGGCTCACCATTAGCAACGCCACCCATAGGGGTAATGAAACAAATAAGTCTAAAAAGTTCATCTTCATCGTTTAGGATAGCTGCATTTTTGTATGTGTCCCTTTCTGCAGAGGAATATTTTTCCCAATTGCCTTCGTCATTTTTTGCAAAAACTATACTCTCCCCCTCCAAGGCAAATCTAAAACATTTCTTTCCTTGAGGATCGGACATATACTCTGCAGATAGAGGGAAGAGGCCTCCACCAACCTCTTTGTTTCTGTTGGCAATATCTTGGACAATCTCTGCTCCCTCTACAGCATATTGCGTTAGGTCATCTATAGCTTCATTCTGTAAGATATTCTGCATAACATTAACTGCTATCTGCATTAAAACAACAGAGGACATACCAAGCACCATTATGGCTATCATGGACTCTACAAATCCTAATGCTTTATATTTTTTGTTCTTTATTCGTTTTTTCATATCTTGATTCATATTTGGATATATTCTTATTCTGTAACTGGTTCTACTGGGGTTATAATCTCATCTGGAG
>DCVX01000040.1 GCA_002328805.1 Candidatus Dojkabacteria bacterium UBA2177 | reverse complement strand
TCAAAAACATTTCCAGACTTTTCTTGCCATATTTCTCAGAATAGGAATGAGCAACACTCTTAAGCTCTCCAATATTCTCTTTCTTCATTTCGGCTTGTTCTGTGTGATCATCAAACCACTCTACATACCTTGTCTCCTGGAGAATATAGTCTATCAATTCTAGTAATGTTTTCCCTCTAGAAAATAGATACATCCTTCCAAATAGATTTATTACCTTTGTGTATTTTGCCCACTCATCTTTTAGACCAGTGACCCTATTTAATAATGATTCACTAAATCTCTTATCAAGAATTTCTCCATTGTTGGAACTAAGAACCAGATGTGCAGAGATAAGGAATTCTCCCATAGTACAACCTGCCTTTTTAGATAGTTCATGTAAATTGGCAAGAGATTTAAGACCAATCTTTCGCGTAGGAGTATTTATTATTCTATCTATACTTAATTCGTCTTTAAGATTGAAACAAAATCTTAAGTAACTAATTATGTCCTTAATCTCTTTTCTTTCATAAAATCTAAACCCTCCAACCAGTTTATATGGCAACCCTGATTTCAATAGAGCCTCCTCTATTGCTCTAGATTGGTAGTTTGTTCTATACAAAACCGCAATATCTTTTAATGAGACTCCCAATTGCCTTTGATTTCTAATTTGTTCAACTACATATTCAGCTTCGTTTTCCTGGTCACTTGCTTGGTAAACTGTTATGGTCTCTCCTTCGTTGTTATCTGTCCAAAGAACCTTATCTACTCTTGAGTTATTCTGCTCTATAACCTGAACAGCGGCTTTTATTACGTTCTTGGTGGACCTGTAGTTCTGTTCTAATTTAATAACGGTAACATTCTTAAAATCGTTCTCGAATGATTGGATATTTTTAATATTAGCTCCCCTCCAACCATATATCCCTTGATCATCATCTCCTACTACACAGATATTCTGATGCTTTTCTGAAAGAAGTTTTGCAAATTTATATTGTGCAAAATTGGTATCTTGGTATTCATCTATTAACAGATACTTAAATTTCTCTTGGTATTTTTTCCTAACATCCTCATTCTCACTTAGGAGTTTAACTGTTAAATAAAGAAGGTCTCCGAAATCCATAGAGTTTTGTGATTTAAGTTGTTTCTGGTATTCAGGATATATCTCTGCAGCTATGTCTTCTATAAAACCTCCGTAATGAGATTTGAAATTCTCTGGAGATATCATTTCGTTTTTTGCTGCACTAATGTAGTGTGCTATAGATTTAGGACGAATCTCTTTGATATCTATATCTCGTTCAAGTAAAAGTTCCTTAACCATATTCTCTGAATCATCTGAATCATAAATAGAGAAGTTGTTTGTAAATCCTAGCTCTTGTGCATTCTGCCTAAGCATCATTGCTCCAATGGAGTGGAATGTTCCAATGGTTGGGAGAGATCCTAGGTTGTAATTTAGTTCCCTAAGAAGACCTTCGACTCTTTCCTGCATTTCTCCAGCAGCCTTCTTTGTAAAAGTTACTGCAAGAATGTTAACTGGATTAACTTCCTTCTCCATTATTAAGTAGGCTATTCTGTTTGTTATAACTCTGGTCTTTCCAGACCCCGCTCCAGCAAAAACTAAGAGAGGTCCGTTAGTACACATAACTGCTTTTTTCTGTTCTGGATTTAATCCTTTTAGAATGTCCGTTTTACTCACAAGAAGTAAAGAGTTAATTTAACTTAAAGAGAAACAATTTCTAAATACCTCTGGAACTCCTATTAAATCTTTTTAAGATATGCGGAGTTTACCCAGCCAAATTGGTCTACACCAAATCTAATTCTAGACCATCCTGATTCTTCACCTTCTAGTATAAATATTGCTCCGTTATCAGCGCTATCTAAGATCTCACAACTATACCATCTACAATCTCTAATATTCACAAAGCCATATCTTACGGAGTTAACCTGTACAAGTTGTTTATCTCCCCTAGTTATATTGAATTTAACTTCAAAGTCTGAATTTTCAAATGGTTGGTCTTCTAATTTAAGGATTTCAAAGGACTCGGTTGCTTCTCCTAGGAACACTCTCGCTTCAAGATTAAATTCCACTTCTACTGTTTCTCCTGGGAGAATATTCTTGTCAGATATACTAGCAGGTTTCGTGAAGCTATCCCACTCTTGGTTAATGGCAAATTCACTTTCTTCTCCACCCTTTACAGAGACATAGATTGGATCTTTATCTGTAAACCATATAAAGTCATTCATATTCCTCATCTTGACCCTTACCTTCAATCTCTCCCCTATTGGGATTTCCTCTTCGTATTCTATCTCCTCTATTCTTACTTTGTATTCTAGGTTCTCTTCTTCATAACCTTCCCAATCTACGAGAGCTTCACGAACAGAGTTTGCAAAATCTCCTGAGGATTCTCTTGCAGATATTGTAGAGAGTTGTCCCTCTTGTTGATTTATTAGAAGATTGACGACAGATAAATCTGATATACCCCAATTATAAGAGATATCTTCTACCATCTCGTAGAGTGAGTCGCTTGCTCTATTAGTAAGGGAGGTATTGTTGGAGAGATAACCTATCGTGACTGCACCATCTACTTCCTTTAGTTGTGGATTTGCGCCTATACCTCCTTCTGTCCCCTGGTAGATGAGACCGCTTTCATCTAGGAGATATGTATAAGGAATATCTGAAAGGTATAGCCTAGTTATACTGTAGTAGTATAGTGCCTTAACCCAAGTAGCAGGATCTCTTGAGAGTTCCTCAGATTCTGTAGTTATCTGGGTGATGTATATTTTAGTCGGATTTGTATAGATTGTATCTGTTTTATCTGACAAGGTCTTGTCAAACTCTTGGCTTTCTACTGAGTAATAGGAGAAGGCAAATATACCAAGAGGGAATAACATAAGGGTTATTATTGCTACGACCAATTTTGAAAATTTCTTAGGAATATTCATATTGCTTATTCTATCATCTATATGGAGGGCATTTCCAATCTGTTAAGAAGGAGGGTCTGTATGGGGTTGTTCTCTGTAGGTTTCCTCTGGTTTTTCAAGTAGAAATTCTGGATCGATTGCACAAATGAATACGTTGCTTATTGTCCAATATCTTCCTCCTTTAGAATCTACTAATTCTCCATCTCCAAGTATTCTGTAAGTTGGGATGATGTACTGATCTTCTAAATCGTTAAATAAGAAAAGGTTATCAATTTCTTTCGCAGTAAGCGTACTCAACCTAGCAGACCCTCTGATTATATCTGGCTGATTATAGAAATAATCTTCTATGGTCTGGTTTACTATCTTCATTGGATAATTTTGAATGCTGAGCAATTCACTCAGGGGAATTGTTGGCATAGCTTGATATTTTTGTAAATTTTCCTCTTTTAAAAAGAGCATTGAAAATTCAATAAGTCTTTCATTCTTATCTAACTCTAATTTGTATGCATATCCTTCTAGGTTGGATGATCCTATTTTCTTGCCGTGGTATTCGAAATAACCTGTATAGAGAGTCCCTCTGTCAGTAGGAGTTATTTTGTCATTGACTACTTGCCTAATTCCAAGATACTGAGTAAAGAAGGATGAAATGTCTCTGGCATTTGTAATTTTAAGATCTAATACTAAGCCCTCTGAGAAGATTGAGAGTATCCCAATATTTGCGTTATACCATACCAGATCATTTCCTTGAGTAATTATTGTTTCCTCCTGCATGTTAAATTCTTGCTGTTGTATGTTGTAGAAATTATCTATAAAATTAGCAAGCAAAGCTTCTTCTGGTTTGGTTATAGAATATATCCATTCTCTTTCTTGGTAGTTCTCTGTTTGTATATTATTCGTTATTATTTTTACGTTCTGTTGTGTTTGTATGTATGGGCTTGTAATAGGTTCGACAGGTAAATCAAGAACGATATCATCCTCTTGTTTCCTGTTCAAAAAAAAGATCACAAAGATTATTGCTCCTATAAGTATTCCCACGAGGAACCATATTCCATATTTTTTAAAAAATTGTTTTATTTTGTTCATGGTGCACTACAAAAACCAGTTATGTAAGATTTAATGCTAGCAAAACATTGGTTATTAATATACTGTGCTTCATTGTACGCTATACCTCTATATATTTCAGCACTACATCCAGGGAGCATTGGGGTTTGTGTCGCCTTAATACACGCTCCTTCTTTGTTGGTGAAAGAATATCCTCCTCCATTACCAGAGAGCCAGTCTGCTCCCCATTCCATAAAGAGTCCTCCGTACGACCCACTTGCATTTCGATATTGTTTTAGATGAACCAACTCATGTTTAAAAAGTCTGACAATTGTATCATTACAAGAGTTGACTTTGTCAGATTTGCAGTAGATCTGATCCATACTATATGCCCAACACCACCAACCTGCATCTAAATCTCCATACAATTCGTGTCCCGGAGGAATCAAATCTAAGTTAACTCCTGACAAGCCCATTTCTGAAGCCATCCGTGAGAACAGTCCTTGGACTGTTTCCCCTGGACCACATTGAAAATCTATGGGTTCTCCTCCAGATCCTGGAGGAAAATCCGGAAATTCCGTTGGGTCAATGGGTGTAAGATTTAAGTCTGCATATGCCTCACACATTACTATTTCATTAGGAGCAACATGAGAGAATTTCCCAAACACCATAAGGAAGAAACTTCCAAAAGTAACCAATACCAATGTAAAACACCCTCCTACAAAGAATACCACGAACTTAACTGAAACCTTAATAACAGGTTTTGCAATCTTCATTATGACTTCTGTAGCGATCCAAGATACAACAGACGCTACAGCTTGCCCTAGTGGACCAGCAATAGAAAAGCCGATCGCTTGTAAGGCTGCATTTACCAACCCCCTGACAAGTGGTCTAAGACCACCTTTCTCCATCCAAGTTTCTACAGCAGTTTTCCCAAACTGTTGTATGAAACCAACTTCAAGAAGCCTCTTCC
>DCVX01000005.1 GCA_002328805.1 Candidatus Dojkabacteria bacterium UBA2177 | reverse complement strand
AAACCAACTTCAAGAAGCCTCTTCCCGATGACCTCATTTATTTCACCGCCCAATCTTTTCTCAATCATTTCATTAAGCCTTTTTGTGATATCATCTCTCGCCCTAGATATTGCAGAGAAATTGTATGCAAGTTTATTCCATCTCTCTTGCTGTCCTATGAATTTTTCCATCTTCTTTAAAAGCTCTGGGGCTATTGAATCCTTTAAAGTCGCTAAATAGGCTTCTCCATTTCCACTAAGAACCTCTCCCATAAATTCTTTCATATCAAAACTGGCAATACTCTTACTTAGAACATCTCCCATCTCTTTCTTAAAGGCTTTCTCTATTAAATTGGCTCTGTACGCAAAAACCTCTCCATTACCTAGACTCTTAACCAGAGTTACTGGGGAGAGATAATATAAAGGGGCCATAGAATCATAGTACGCTTGTTCGAACTTATTACTTCCTTCCTTGACATCTAAGAATTTGACTTTACCCTCGACCCTTCTATTCCCACTTAATCCAACATTTGTAGTGAAAGTTCTCTCAAATTGCTTAGCTGGTTGTAACCAACCAATCTTATTAGAATTATCATTAAAGAAATTCCCATTTATTATATTAGGGAGTAGGTTACCATCAACAAACAGATCCTTTGCTGTGTTCCAATGTCCCTCAAAAGTTCCCATCTTGCCTGCAAATTCATAACGTTGAGCCGCATTGTAGTCAGAGCGTAAATCCCTGATACTTTTCCTGTGCTGATCTATATCACTCTTTGGTGCACCTTGTTCCTTAAGAACTTTTATCTGATCCTGATGGAATTTCATCCTCTTCTTGGATTCGTCCATTACCTTCCTTAACTCTCCGACAGCGGACATATTTTCAATAAATCTTGAAGCAGAACGATAATCCTGTTTCTTCTGAGGATCTGTCTCAAAACTGGCTTTCTCACGGATATTCTCCGCCTCTAGAAAGGAGTACAGGTCGGATATATTCCCAGCTTTCCCAGAGAATATTGCTGCCCTATCTTTTTCTGTCCCTGTATGGTATGCCTTCTCTGCTTTTCGATAGAAGTTGAACAACTCCTCTCCTTTCTTAGGTCCATATTTATCAATCAAATGCCTCTTCTTTACGGAATAAGAACCACTTGAGAAATGTTTTTGCATTAGCTTGTCAGCCCTCGCCTTCATGTCAGAACTGAATTCATCTCCCCTCCCAACTTGCGCTAATGCAGTTCTAGTTTCATAATCTAGACCCTTTTTCGTAGCCCAACTACCAGCAACAACCCCTCTCATAGATTCTCCTGTACTAGCCATTCTCTGAGATTTTCTAATAGCCTCGGCTCTTTTAAATTGGGAATCTACATATTTGCCTGGATCCCTGACAATTTGACCTATGTTTTTAAGGTTGAACTTTATGGCCCCTCCCCTGTCATCAAGCTGAATCTTTGCAAGATCAATATCAACAAAATCTTGGAAGGCCTCTAGGGTATTGTTATTAACAAACATTGCGGGATTTTCCACAGCCGCAGCTAATGCATCTACTATTTCAGATGTTCCATCAATACCTGTAACTTTGAGAGGTTTAGACTTACTAGGAGGTTTTTCAGACTCTGCAAATATAAAGTCAAATATTGACCCTATTGCGTCTTCATACTGTTCTTGCTTCCCTTGAGGCATAAGTTTCTAAATATTAATTATTTAAACATACCTCCAACTAATGGGACACCACTTAATCCTTGCTTTATGGCACCAGCAACGTCAGCTCCTCCCTTAGAAGCAGTAGGCGGAATAATCGCTTTAACAAATGCAGGAGTTTGGGCAGCAACAAAGATTGCTATAATCTTTGCAACAGCAATCATAAGAGGTCCTATCTCGTCTGCAAAACCGGCATCTGGAAATACTGTCTGCGGAAAAGTAAAAGTTATTCTATTCTGTTTTTCAACCAAGTAGTATGGGAGATTTACTATTGCAAATGCTAATGGAAAAACTAAAGAATTTCTTAACATTGATTTAAATATATTCATCGTCATAGCATCATTCCCAGGTATAGATCCCAACATAATAGCCAATGGAGCTATTATGACATTTACCAAAAGAGAAAAATATGTCTTTACCAATGTAAACCACAATTTGATAGCTCCAAATAAAATTATTATCACAAGTATTAATGCAACAAGAATTGCTACTATGGCTACTGGGGCAAGAGAGCCGATTATTAATCCAACGATTCCTCCGATACCCAGTCCAACTCCACCTCCGAGCCCTACTGCTGGTGCAGAACCAATCGTTGTTCCTACAAGAAGTTTCCAGATATTATGTATCGCGACATCAGATTGCAGAACTCCGGAGATAACTCTCATAAGGATTCCGGAGATATCTAGAATAATTCCTGCGATTGCAAAACTAAATGTTACAAGAACTAAACCAACTACAACCTTAGGAATTGCATTTCCTATTGTTACAACAGTTTGACCTCCCACTTTACTTCTAAACATTATCATAAAGCCGATAATTATCATTACAACAACAAAGCCTATATAAGCAATATTCCTTGTGACAGACCAAAGAGTATCAATTCCACTATTCATAAGGTCATCATACCCAGAAGCGTATACGGATTGCTTCTCCTTGTATCCTGGGACCCACTCTTCAGATAAGTGTGCTACAACATCTATATTTGGCTGAGCATTAAACATTGCAGTGACTTGATTCTCAACCATTCCAACAACACCAGCTTCCATCTCAGGAGGAATTTCACCATCTTCTGCTGCCTTTTGAATGTTCTCATATGATGTTGTACACTGAGGACAGATGAGAGTTAGAAAGAAATCTCCTATGGCAGTAACAAATTTCGAAACCAATTGAGAAATACTCTCCCCAACTGCACCAGTGGCAGCAGAAACAAATCGCTTCATATTACCCCAAAGACCTTCATGGGTGTTATCGACTGGTTCAATATATTCATCCAGTACTGAATCTTCTTGTGCAAAAATCTGTGTTGGTTTCGCAATAAAACTAAAGGTCGAGAGAGCGACCAGAAAAATTCCTAAGACTGGAAAGAGATACTTTCTCATTTTATTTTTAATAATTATATTTTAATTAATATCATCCTAATCTAAACCATAGTAAGCAGCTGATAACTCCATAGCCTGTGTTACCAAATCCCAGTATACTTCAAAACTAGAAGGAAATTCATCGTCATTAGGAGCTTCATTAGAAGCCTGTAATTTGTAGTCTAACAGATAAGGAGATACATCCCACAGACATGTTACTCCAACACTTCTCGTTGAATTTCCTGTACTAACATTAGCCACACATGGAGTTCCAATAAAAAACATCAGGCTATCCTCTGAGCTTCCTCCTTCTATTACTTTGGAATCAGTTTCACTAGGACTAAGTCCAGCTTTATAAGAATTTGTGAGATAAGCATTTGCACACAGTTCATCTTCACAAATATAGGGATCCCCAAAAATAGGGGTCATCTTTACACCTAGCTGCATACTTCCAGTACAATTCTCCGATGGTTGCTCAATAGTACAAACCTCTCCACCCTGATCATCTGGGACACAAACTGTCTTTGCATCGTTACAATTTTCCCACTCCCCTCGGTCAAAAACCTTAGAAAAAGTCCCTCCTATCTTTCCTGCTACTGTACCTCTCAAGTCAAAACAGGCTGACACATTTCCAAAAGCCATCATCTGATAGTCTTCTCCTCGGGCTAAACACTGATCCAAATTAGGAATTTCATAATTGTCTCCATCTGGAGCTTGTTGTCTTAACCAACCACCTCCTATGGAACCCTGCCTATTCGGAGAACCTGGATTGTAATCCGAGTTACTTACCTCAGGTTCTTTACAAGCACATTCAGCATCATTCATGTTTACTACACCATATTTTCCTTCCTCCATAGAATCTGCTGCGAAAGTCCCATCCTGTCCGTCTGTATCATCTGCATCAACATCAGCACTAACCTCGTAATCCTTTCGAACAGTTTCTTCCAGATATTCTGAATATTCCTCAGAATCTGCTGGAGAGTGTGTCTTCAAAGTGTAATTTTTATCTATTATCTGTCCATTAGAAGGATAATTAGGACTCTCCAAACTTGCCTCTCTATTACTATCCTTCATAACAAATTGACCTAAGAAAAAAGCTAGAGGGTAAGTAACATGAGTGAGTTCAATATTGGTTATGGCGGAGGCATCGACTTGCGTATTCCTTCGAATAACATTGGAAAACTCCTTTCCTACGCTCCTTTCATCCAAATTTACAGGTGTTCCCCCAGTCCCACATAATTTACTAACAGATTCTAAACCCTGTGCAGGATCATATGCGTTACATGTAGGATAGTTCAATACAAAATCCCAGACATCACTCCAGCCTTCAACTTCTCCAGTAACATCAACTGTATATTCTTCTCCTATTAGAGCTATCATCGCCTGAGGTTCCTCCTGTATTATTTTTTCCTCTACCTCCCCGGCACAATTAGTGCATTCCTGTTGTGGTTCAGGTAAACTTTCTACCACAGGAGCCTGTACACTCTCATTCCCAAATGTAACTTTCTCACCAACGTTAATAAAGACATAACCGATTAACACCAGTGATATTAAAACTAACCCTGCCTTGTTACTTCTCTTCTTTCTGCTCATTGTATACTATCTTTCATATTACCTTTTTTGCTTTTCTTTGTCATCTTGAGAATCGAAAATATTCCCGTTATGACTATAAGACCTGGGAGGATTATGAGATATGCCAAAGTTGAATCAAAAAGACCCGTTTTAGGAATCTGTGTCCCACCAGATACTTCATATGGCTCCTCAATATCCTCTACATTATCAAAACGTATTGGATCACCTGTGCTATAGCCAAGGATACCGTAATTATCTAAAAGAGTAACTTTTCCTTTAGCAAATACCTGAGACTCATTAACTACTATTCTCACATCTCTCTCTCCCACTCCCTGTATTCCTTCCTCATGGGAATCTGTGGGGAAGGTTGTGACCACATCCAACTTTAAAACATCACCAGAGGTATATTCAAAGTAGGAAGTGCCATCACTATTTCTAATATCTGCAATAGATAATATCCACCTAGCATTGTCATCCACAATGGTTGCCATCTCTGAACTTTTACCCTCTGTTCCTGCACCATCCCCATCTTCTACATAAGCAATCATTACAGCCTCCCCATGATCTGGAAGTCCCTCTATGTCCCCGCTTGCAGAATCAAAAGGAGGAGGAGACGAGAGTGTAGGTGCAGTTGTTATAGAATATTTGCTTCCGTTATTATCATAGGTTTCCTTTCCAGATACTATTTCAAAGAAATATTTTGTTTCAGGAAGTAGTCTTGAGGTTGAGACCATATGAACATAGTACTCCCCTTTGGAAGAAAAACTATCTCTTTCATCTGTTGCTTCAGAAGTTAGACTTGAGGAGGATGTCCCATATTTTATATATCCCTCTTCCTTATCTTCGGAGATCCAGACAACACTAAAACCTGTATCTGTGAGATTAACTATTCTTACACTATCTGCACCTGTAGGAGAGCTTACTGTGCTACCAGAGGAAAGAATGTCTGTCCATATGACATCTCGGGCTAACTGGTAATCTCTTTCAAAATCTTCCTCCTCTAAAAGACCACTCTCCTGTTTAGGAGACACTACATCTACATCTACGTCTACATCTACACCTACCTCTGCTTTTTCTATCGGTTGTTCAGGAGCAGATCCTAAGAAAGATTCTTTAGGGAATGGTAAATACAAAGAGGTATTCTCTCCTATGTTAAGAGAGTTAACATCTTTTAATTTACCGTTACTGTCAAAAAGTTCAGAGAATGTCCCCTCAAGAACAGCACCTTCCTGTAGCCCAGATACTGCAACAATAACAAAGTTTGTGCTTGGCGCTACTGATACTAATGAAGAGTCACGTACTGTTCTTAGGGCAGAGAGATCCATTATCCAGTTTCCTCCCCTTGGCATTATTGCAGACACTGGGTAAGCAGACTTGTCTTTTAACATTGCATAGACGACGATATCTTCCCCACTAGCTCCTGATACAGTCCCATGTATAGGGTTAGGGGTTGGAGCTTGAGCTGTGATAGGGGCTGTTTTAAATCTAAAGCTCTGTCCATCAGCACTGTCATACTTTTCACTATTTGATACTATAAGGAAATTATAGGAGGTATTTGGTTCTAAACTCTCTAATTCCACATAGTGAGTCTTTGTTTTGCCTGTCCCTCTTTTATCTATAACGGGACTCATCTCCAGACCATTTGACATGGGTATTACAGAACCTGTTGCACTAACTTCCGTTGTCCAACTCACTGTAACAGAGCTAGTTGTTAGATTGCTCAGGACAACATTTTGAGGTTTGGCTTCAACAGAGGCTCTTGCAAAAAATTGGTAAGCCTCGTAAGAAGCAAAAACTAGTATAGGGAGGCCTACTAATAGGATTGCTATTATGATTAGATCTTTTCTTCTTTTAGTTGGAACAGTAGCTACTTTCATTAGTATTTATAATACCTATAAAGGAAGAAGAAGACAATTGAACGGAAACAAGTTTAGTTATTTCTTACTAAGACCACCTAGAAAATCTCCTACTATTGTTATTGTGTTTCCTATCTTCTTTATTGGTAATAATATGCTGTCGTTTATAGTTAGAATGGTTCCCTTAATTGTAGATACAGTTTCCTGGGCATCGTTTACCATCGAGGTCGCTTGTTTCATCATTTCATCTACATTCTTTATGATAGCTCTAGAATCTCTTACTACATCTCTCGATTCTTTAATTAACATTGCTATATAGTAAAGAACAAAGCAGATCATGAAGGCTATTACACCTATTATTACCATCCAGAATGTTGCTGGTATTGTTTCCATATTTATTTGGTTTTTAAAGTTTATCTAAAATATACCTCCCGAATGACCGCAGGTTCCATGTAAATCACCTCCATCATGCCATATTATCGATCTACATTCTTGGTCTTCTGGTGCAAACTCACTTATTCTTACAAAGTATCCGTTAGATGACTTGATTGGGAAATCGAAACCATACTCTGTGTCATCAGTAACTTGCAAACCTTCGTACCTTCCTTTTGATACTGGCCACCAAGATACATTATCTGCAGTAAGACCCTCTAATAGATTAATACTGTCTATGAAAGAACCTGCTGTATATGCCCTACTATATCCGTGTAATCCTACTAGATTCCAACCAGACGAGAGAGATACTGGAACTTTAGAGGTAATTTGATAGCCCGGAAGTACTAATTCCGTATCGCTTGATGACACCACAAGGTAGCCTTTCCCAGGAGTTAAAACAAAGTCCCTCCCAGAACACTCTCCTACAACTTTACAAGAAATTCCGTTGGCCCATCTACCTCCCTCGTAATGTGCTATATATTCTATATTCGGGCTTCTTCCAGCCAAATCGTTAGCCGTATAAATGTCATCATAGTCAAACGCAGGGAGCCACTCAAAAGATATTATATTGATTCCTTTCCTAAGAGAAATTGACTTAGACGATGCTGTCTTTTCATACTTAATTTGTTGGGCAAAACTCTGTAAAACATAATCTTCCCCCTCTTGAAAACCCTCTTCCCCATTGACTTCAAAATAAAAGAGATAAAGTGTTTTCCCATCCGAAACCTGAGTGTCATACTCAAAAGGACCAAATTCTAGAGAGTATGTACCATACTCTGGAAGGAAAAAGACTTCTTGATTAGGCTCACTCAAGTCATTGGTATTTTGAGCATAAGTCTTCTTGGTTAAAAAGAAATTCAACAACCTGGAGTATTTCTTATTAGTAATCCTTTCTTCTATTGGTAGCAAGGAGTCGAAGCTTTCTAAACTCTCTTCCAACAGTTTTAATTCTTCTTCATACTTGCCATAAACACTATTTATTCCACTATAACTGTGTCCTATCTCATCCCCTATAGATCTCAAACAATCAATATCACATTCTCCATCTTTTATTTTCTCCTCGATTAGCTCTGCCCAACCACTTTCTCCCCCACCATCAGGGATTTCCTGAAGACTGTTATAGCCCAAAATGGCAAGGACCTTGACAACCCGAAAATCTTCTTCTAAAACATTTCCCCCAGCACTCACGTAGCTTACTATATTCTCTCCCAGTTCATCTAAACCTAAATACAACGATGCCCCCATAGCACCTGATACCTCGTCAATTAAAGAACTTGTAATTTTCTTATATTCATCTTGGGCTCCCCCAGCATCACAATTAGGATCTTCTATACATTCTGAAATCTGGTTTGAAAAATATGTAACTAAATTACTGGTTGTTAATTCTACCGCTATTGCCTTTACCGGTATCTCACATTTACCACTACTCATCATTTTAGGACTACAATTTTCTTGTACATATTCTGCTATACTCTTCTGAGCACTCTGGACAAGACCATTCCCAAAAACTTCTTTTAAAGAATGTCCCTCAAGCAGAAAGTCTCCTCCGAAAGAACCTGTTGTAACAGTAAGCGTAGTAGTAGAGGACAATGGTTCAGTATCTCCGACACCATCACCCTCAGCAGAACCAGCAAATGCCGCTTCCTGAGCAGAACTCGAAGATAAATTTATATTAACCTTACTTCCATTTACCGCAGCTTCCTTTTTTACTTCGTCATACCTCACCTGTTTTATCGGAATCCCTGTTAGGGCACTCACATTCCCTGCATTGTCTGAGAGACCTATTGTATTCAAATCCTCTGAAGTAAAAGTCCCGTTATTCTGATGTGACACTATTTTAGCAGCATTCCCATAGCCAATCTCTTTTGTTGCCTTAGCTGCGACCTCTTTCTGCTCTTTTGTCGCTCCAGGCTTAGCAGCAGTCTGTATAGCTACAACCTTTGGATCGTCCTCCTTTAACCAACTCGGTAGAGGGGGTTGTGTAGACGTTGATGGAGTCGAAGTGGAGGTAGACGTTGTTGGAGTTGAAGATGACATATTCTCATGTGGCCCTTCCTGGGTTTCCAAATCAATCGTGGGTCGTGCCATCACGCGGCTAATAAACTTCCTTAAAAAACCCATTTCTGCAGAAGACAATTCCTCTTTCACCACTATATCAGGATAATTCCCGCCAAAGTATCCAAACAACCATTCATATGTATCACTCAAACCATAATTCATATACTGAGCATTCGCCTTAAACAAATCTTGCCCCGATTCCATCCCTACAAGCTCTCCATCTGCCGTTCTAATATAGCTACCATCCAAATACCACCCTCCCTGCTCATTAGTAACACTAGAGTAAACTATTGATTCTTTCCCCTCTCTACCATTTTCAAAAACCGCATATATTATTGAATCATCTGTATACACACCTTCTTCATTAGCTATCTTTCCAAAGATTGGTGTTGGCTCCCTAATATCTTCTAACTGGGCAAAAGTACTAATCCCCTCCACACCTCTATCCCAATACCAAAAAGTATTTCCCACTCTAAAGTAATACTCACTCTCATCATCTAAATTTCTTAAAGTAACATGATGCGTAAAATATTCCCCATGTTCATTAACTTCCACATCCTCACAGTCAAAATTTGTTCCACTTACAACAAAATCATCACTAACTGTTTTCCCTGCCTCTACATTAAACTCCTCCACACACTCACTTTGAGCTCTAGCATAATCTCTGTCATCAACCGCCTTACTACTTCCCACCCATGCTAGAGGCCCAGGCAAAAAATTGTCGTTTTCTTTGTAATATACTATTCCCCTCATAGGAGATTCTGTTACCCAAGAAACGGTAAAGGAAGAGTCCGTAATGTTGGAAACCCTTACTTTAGTCGGTTTATACGTAACCGACATATAAGTAAGGTGTCCTACATACCCTGTTATACCTAAGCCTACAAAAAGTAAAACAATCTTCTTAAGGGGATTTCTTCTCTTCTTTTCTACATTCTCAACCTTTTCGCCCACACCAACACCCTCTGGAGATTCAAATTTATCTGCATCTTCCATAGATCCATATTGTTAATATTATACAACTATATCAAACTAAAAAAACAACAATATGTCAAGGATAATGATATAATCACCTATGCAAAAATTCTTTGTTAAACACAAACTCTCCCTAGGAGACATAACAAACCTCTCTGACTCAGACAGTGAGCACATAATAAAAGAAAACCTCTATGAAATAGAGGATGCTATTAAAGTCCAAACATACGAAAGAGAATTCCTTGCACAAATAACAGATATAACAAAATCTACTGTTGAAGTAGAAATAGTGGAAGATTTAGGAGAAAGAGAAAACGAATATACCCCCAGTATTACAATTATCCAGTCATTAAGTAATGAAACAAAGTTTAACTACTTCATAGAAAAAAGCGTAGAGATAGGAATAGAAAAAATAATCCCTATACAATCTAAATACTCACTAAAAACAAAAGCTAAAGCAATAAAAGATACCGGTTACTGGAACAAACTAGTAAAAGATGCTGTTGAACAATCTAGAAACATCTTCCCTACAATAATAGAAAGACCAATAAGAATAAACGAATTAGATAAAAACAACCTAAATGGTATTAGAATCTGCCTGAGTACAGAATCCACCAGCACAAAACCTAAATATCTCAATGAAGTCCTAGAGAACAAAGACCTCTC
The DNA here is from genome assembly GCA_002328805.1 of Candidatus Dojkabacteria bacterium UBA2177. GTDB lineage: Bacteria > Patescibacteriota > Dojkabacteria > SC72 > SC72 > UBA2177. Next base: position 3,737 of record DCVX01000005.1, on the reverse strand, counting down.
CCAACCTATATACATCGCCATAGGCCCAGAGAAGGGATGGAGTTCCTCAGATATAAATATTTTCAAGAACTTAGATTTTGAATTTGTTAAACTAAAGGGCAACATACTAAGAACAGAAACTACTGGATTAGTAATAGGCAGTATAATTAAATATCTTAAAGGGGAAATATAACCATGAGAAAAAGATCCAACTACAAACAACCAAGGAAAAGTAAGCACTCCTACAACAAACCAAAAGAGAAAAAAGAGTTTTACACCAAAGAAAATATCTTCGTTTCAAGAATGGCAAGCATATTACTCCTACCTAAGGCTGAGATTGTTCCCCTATTCTCCCAAAGAGCAAAGACAACCATTAGACTAAACCCCTTAAAAGGTGATGTTAAAAAAACAAAGAACTCCCTAATTAGAAAGGGCTATGACTTGGAACAGATACCTTGGGAAGAAAACACCTATTTTGTTCTAAATAAAGACAAAAATGAAGTATCACAGAGTAGAGAGTATGAAGAAGGGAAATTCTACATACAGAATCTATCTAGTATCCTAGCCTCTGTATTACTTAATCCTCAAGAGGGAGAAAAGATATTAGATATGTGTGCAGCACCTGGGAGTAAGACTACACATCTCGCAGCACTCGCAAATAACAAGGCAGAGATTATTGCTAACGACTCTGAGATATCTCGAGTTAATTCCTTAAACAGAGTTGTTGACCAATTTGGGGTTAAGAATTGCAAAGTAACTCTTAGTGACGGTGAAGACTTTGGTAAAAAATACCCCGTTAGTTTTGACAAAGTCCTACTAGACGCACCATGTAGTGGAGAAGGAATGATATATATGAGAGGTCCTAAGCCTTTGAGATTTTGGAGTATACAGAAGGTAAATAGGTATTCACAAATACAGAGGAAATTAATAGAGAGTGCATTCTTAACATTAAAGCATGGAGGGACTATGATTTACTCCACATGCACATTAGAACCTGAAGAAAATGAGGGGGTTGTGACATATCTTTTGGAGAAGTATCCCAATGCTAGAATTGAAGAGATTGATCTACACCCAAGCATAAAGCATGAGAAGGGAATAACTAAATGGAGTGGTAACAAATACCACCCCGAAGTTAAGAAGACCATACGTATAATTCCATCTAGTGAAATGATGGGTTTTTATATCGCTAAGATATTTAAGGAGTAAATTACTTAAGATCTTAGAGTATCAAAGTTGAAATAGCACTATTCCTATTCCTCTATACCCTTCCTACTTAATTTGATCTTTCCTTGGCTATCTATTCCGATAACCTTAACCTTAATAATCTCTCCTTCATTAACAAACTTCCTTACATCTTTAACGAATTCGTCCGAGAGTTCGGAAACATGAAGAAGCCCTGCAACTCCTGGAGCAAGATCTACAAAAGCTCCATAGTTCATTATTGAGACAACCTTACCTTCATAAACTTCTCCTATCTCTGGTTGGAAGTCATATCCTGCGATTAACTTTTCAGCTTTATCTATAGATTCTTGTGAGGAACTATATATGTTTACAGTTCCATCTTCTTCAATCTCCACTTCTGCACCTGTTCTTTCAGATATCTCTCTGATATTCTTTCCTCCTGGGCCAATAATTTCCCCAATTTTGTCCTTAGGGACTTTAACCTGAACAACTCTAGGAGCATGGGCTGACATATCTTTTCTAGGTTCGGATATCGCCTCTGCCATCTTATCCAAAACCTTCAATCTTGCACTCTTGGCTTGAGTAAATGTTTGCTTTACAATTTCCATACTTAAACCCTTTGTCTTGGTATCCATCTGAACAGCTGTAACACCATCTCTTGTCCCAATAACCTTAAAGTCCATATCTCCATAGAAATCTTCTACACCCTGCATATCTGTTAGAACCTTGAAACTTCCATCTTCGTCAGTTACAAGTCCACATGCAATTCCTGCTACAGATTTCTTAATTGGTACTCCTGCTGCCATTAATGCCATAGTTGAACCACAGGCTGAAGCCATAGAGCTGGAACCATTCTCACCTTGAATCTCACTCATTACAACCATTGTGTATGGAAACTCTTCTTCTGAAGGAATAACTGGAAGTAATCCCTTCTCTGCTAATTTACCATGACCTATTGCTCTTCTACTTGGGATTAATCTTGGCCTGTATGCCTCACCATACGAGAATGGTAAGTCGTTATAGAAATGCATATACCTCTGCTCTCCTTCTCCTTCCATATTATCTACCAACATAACATCCCTTAGACTTCCTAATGTTGCAATTGTTAATACCTGCGTAACTCCTCTGGTAAATAGTGCAGAACCGTGAACTCTAGGAAGAAGGTCTGTCTCTACATACATCTCTCTAATTTCTTCTATCTCTCTTCCATCTGCTCTTACATTGTCTTTAAGAACTAATTTCCTTAGAGCCTTCTTAAGAAGTAAGTCATAAGCCTCATCTAAAGAGGATTTGGAATATTTGCCTTCAAACTCCTTATGTAATTCTTCCCTTGTTGCTTCGTGTGTATCTGTTTCCGCATCCTTAAGATTCTTCTCTATTCTCTCCTCCCCTAAGAATTCTTTTACTTTGTCAACCACCTCTTGCTCTAAAGCCATAGATTCATAGGTCTTGTCCTTAGGTTCTAACTGCTTGAGAAATTTGTTCTGTTCGTCTATCCATGATTGGATATACTCTAGGGATTTTTCCATTGCCTTAATTATTAGGTCTTCCTCAACGTCGTGGCATCCACCATCTATCATTGAGAATGTCTTGCCATCTCCTACGACTACATAGTCCATACTCTCCTCTGGAGTAGTTTTATCCATAGTTTTAAGGATGTTTGCTATTTCGCCATCTTTAACACCAATTCTTACTCCTCCAATAGGGCCTTCAAAAGGAGATTTAGAATTCATAAGTGCAACGGAAACTGCATTCAATGCCAAGATTAAAGGATCGTTCTCCTCGTCGTAGGACATAACTGTAACGATTATACTAACTTCGTTCTTGTAGTCTTTAGGAAATAAAGGTCTTACTGCTCTATCTATCATCCTAGCTCGTAAAACGGCATCATCCGTTGGGAATCTTTCCCTTTTTACAAATCTAGAACCACTGATCTTTCCAGAAGCATAAAACTTCTCTATATATTCCACTGAGAGAGGGAAATAATCTAACTCGCCAGAAGCTTTCTGTGAGTTAACATTAACTGTAATTACAGTATCCCCCATTCTTGCAAGGATAGAAGATTCTGACTTGAGAGCCAATTTCCCTGTTTCAAAGGAACACTTTCTCCCCTCTATTTCAAACTCGTGTTTGATTTCTTTAAACATATTATTTAATTAATAAATTAGTTACATAGATATTCTAGACGTAAGTATAGACAAATCTATTTAAAATGGAAAGTTTTTACAAAGACAGAGGGTTGAATTATATCTTCAACTTTTTGGCGAGTTCTTTATGCCTCTCTGGTTCATTGACTTTTAAATATTGTATCAATCTTCTCCTCTTGCCCACCATATTCAAAAGACCCCTTCTAGAGTGGTTATCTTTCTTATGTTTCTTGAGATGCTCACTTAATTCTTCTATCTGTTTTGTAAGTAACGCAATTTGAACCTCTGGAGACCCTGTATCACCTTCGTGTAGTGCGAACTTTTTAACTGTTTCTTCTTTTTGGTCTTTTGTTAGCGACATATCATTATAGATTAGCATTATATATTTACATTATCAAGAGAAATTCCTCGACAAAAACAGCGATTATT
>DCVX01000008.1 GCA_002328805.1 Candidatus Dojkabacteria bacterium UBA2177 | reverse complement strand
GTTTCTAGAAAATCTAATATGTGTCTCCACCACTTCCAATCTTTAGGAACTGGTGTAATCTTTCTTCTCAATAAGACAAGGGGTATATTAGACAAGACTACAAGAGTAAACACATAACTTAGAATCCTAGGGAGATTAAAAGCAAAAACACTATATTGGTAGGTAGGATCTAGCCAACCAGTAATGTTTAGTCCAAAGGTAAGAACAAAGACAATTGTTAATACCCATAGGTAGTCAAACATCATTTTCATCATAACTAGCTTCTTGGGAACGGGAAAATTCTTTCTGTCTGTTGACATTACAGCAAGAGATATTGGGAAAGTAATAATCCCCCACCCCCATCTATATTGCTGTTTGTAGAAGGAAACATGGGATTTAATAAAGGTCTCATTCTCTACGGCATCATTATATGTTGGCACATATACCTCTTGGCTTTTGAATTCACCTTTACTCCTGAGAATAGAATTCCAGTAAAAGGCAGTATCATCATTAGGAATCTCTGGATCCCAAAACTCTATTTCCTCTAGAGTTGCAAAGTTAACTATGTAAGAGGAGAATGTATCTTTTGTATACACCCTATCATTGGAGAAAGGAATCTTCATGGATTTATCAAAGACCCACAGATGCAAAACAACTGTGGTCAACATGTTAGATTGGGTCCTAATCATAGGAGGAACATCCCAAATATTATTGTTGAACGAGTGAACTGCAGAAGCGAAGAAAGTATGCTTAGGATCCTCTACCGTAAGGTATTTATAAGTAACAGCAGAGAGATACTTAGGATGAGGTCTAAGATCAGAGTCACATGTTATTAACAAATAATTAGAAGGATCCTTTCCTTCCTTCCTTAGGTCTTCTATCAGATGCCTTGCAGCCCAGTTAATATTAGCACCCTTTACCCCCGCTACTTCCCCTGGAATCCCTGCAGGATGAATGTAATATCTCATACTGCCAAATCTATCTCCATATTTCTCCTTAAGTTTCTTAAAGTTTTCAATTTGAAGCTTCTTTTTTTTCTCCTCTATCGCCATAACTACATCTATTCTTTCTGCACCGATATCACTATCTGCCCATGCTTCGAAAGATGGTTCTAAAATGTCTAATGTCTCGGCATATACAGGACAGAGATAAATATACCTTAGATCTTTAAACTCGGGAGAGTCCAATTCCTTTATCTTCCCAACCCAATCTGTTGCTTTCTCCTCTTCCATTCTTTTGACTCCAATATATAAGCCCAAAATGAACTTTACAGTTCTAAAGAGCCAGTATGTAACTAAAAATGACATATAAACAACCATAGCTACATTCCATCTCAAGAGAGCAAATATTACTGGAAGTAATAATAGTAGCCATACAAATAACCCTGGGAGAATTTCAAAGAATCTTCTTTTCCAATAAGGCATATCTGCAGGAAATCCCCCATCTCTATCTTGTGGTTTATATTTATTCTCGATATTCTTCTTTTCTTCTTTAGTCATTATTCTATGAGTATTTTATTCCAAATGGGAGAAAAAATCTATCTAGAGACTTATCTTCTCTATCTTCTTTGCTAAATTTATATCTTTATCTGTTATTTTGTTTCCTTCATCATGGGTTGTTAGCTTAACTCTGACTTTTTTGTAAGAAAATATTTCTAAATCTGGATGATGTCTCATATCTTCAGCAATGGGTACAATCTTGTTTACAAAATCCACAGCCTCTATAAAATTATCAAATTCAAACACTTTTACCAGATAACCTCCTTGCTCTTTCCAACCTTTTGAGTATCCCACAGTACTTATCAATTAACAATTTAATACCTATCCCACACTCAACGTTTTTTTGTTATAGGTTAGCGGGACGGAGAGGGTGGGATTCGAACCCACGGTACAGTTTGACCCGTACAACGGTTTTCAAGACCGTCCCATTCGACCACTCTGGCACCTCTCCAAAGACTTTAGGATTATATCAAAATTTGACTAACTAAGGTATTTTACAATATGATTTACCTATGAAATCTGCTATTAGAAAAATATCCTATCCTTTCTCTCTCTTGTTATGTTTATTCATCTCATTGTACTTGTTCATACCGTTCTCCCCCACAATAACCTTAGGCTACGAAGCTAATTCCACAAATTACAAATTAACTGGAGTTACCACCTCTGGACTTGGAGGAATCTTTGAATCTACAAATTACAGCCTTATTTCAAACACAGGACAGATATCTGCGGATCCGAGGAATTATTCTACTAGTTACCGAATAAACCAAGGACCTTCAGAAGCATTTATTGCAGCACAACCAACTGTAAAATGCTTTGAAACTACAACTAATGGAACTACAAACTGTACTTCTGGTCCCACAGAACTCCTTAGTGGAGGAATGGTCGCCCTATGTGGTTCTACTGGTTGTTACAACAAGGCAAGATTTGAAATAGAAGAATACACTAACCCAAGTGACACACTTTATACTATTCAAATTTCTGAAGACAATTTTGTTTCGGATGTAAGATGTATCAGCGGTTCAACTTTTATGCCCACTTCCCTATCTAATTGTGATATTAATGATTTTAGAACAAAAGAATATTGGGAAACTGAAGTCTTTAACATAAAAGGGTTAGATGCTAATACTCAGTACTACATTAGAATATCTGCCTTGCATGGGGACTTTACACAATCCGACTACAGTGCAATATCTTCTGCAACTACAAGTATGGGTTTTGTAGAATTTGACATAGATATAGCTACCAGCTCTGGTTACACAGTAGAAAGCTCCCCTCCTTATTCAGTATCATTTAGTGGAGACGACAGGTTAATTCCAGGAGCAGGAGCAGTAACAGCACCTAATTTAGTTTGGTTTGATTTATTAACCAATGCAGAAGGTGGAGTTGCGATTATAAATGAGGGTGAAAATGGTGGTCTATATAGTTCCACTACAACAGAAACTATAACATCTAGCAACCTAGATCTGGACGGAGACCTTGCAGAAGGTTTTGGACTTCAAAATTACTATATTGGTTATGATTCTTCCACCTATCTGGGAACTATAACAGCAACTACTAACTACTCCGGGTCTGGTAATGTCGTCGGGGAGGTTCTAACAGATGCCAGAAAAATTTATGATGCAAATGGGCCTATTAATTCTGGGAGAATGGGACTGTATCTAAAAGCAAGAGCAGGAGAAGGTCGTAGCTCTGCTACAGATTACTCTGAATTTATAACCTTTGTTTCTGTTGGAAGATATTAAAAATTTTACACAAATTAATAAACTTTAGATTTATGATAGGACCACTTGACGCTACTCCTAAAGTATCGTATCTTTTAACTAGATTAGACATTAATTAAGTGCTTGCTGCCCTATCAATATGAGAAAACATAACAAAGCAGTTCCCATACTAGTTACTATGTTCATTACAGCACTGTTCTTTTTCGTGTTATCCCCCGTATTTAAATCACAAGCTGGATCTTTAGGAAACACATATTTGTTTCTTAGCAGAATACAAACAAATTTAGCTGGAACTACGGGACAAGAAGTTGAGATGATCCTTGCCTTCACACCTAGTCAATCTTTCTATCTTGCAGAGAATACTAGAGTAGATATTTTCTTCCCAATGGCTGATAATGCCAAATGGTGTAGAGCAGGAGGATCCCTGACAGTAACTGGAGTTACGAGTGGTGCTCCAGATGTTACAGGAGGACACGAGATAACCGCAGCACTCCCTGGGACTCTTTCTGCAACCTGTTCTCAAGGAAATGGAACAACAACTGTAGATACAATAAGCATTACTGGTGTTGGAGATTTAGTAAATACTCAAACATATGGTGTAAAGTTAGCAAATAATACTGGAATTTTAGGGACTTCAGCTACCTCTGGTTCCAGAACCGTCGCCATACAGGTCTCTGATAACAACAACCTGGATTCTAAAGCCTTCGGCGTTTATCTAATTGCAGACGATACTGTAGAAGTAACTGCCACAGTCGCAGCCGCTCCTACTGTTACATGTACTCTTAGTCCTGTTACTATTTCATTAGGGACTCTCTACCCAGGAGGTGGTCTTGTTGAAGTATTATCTAGCGATCAAATAAGTACAAGTTCAACAAACAGTGGTTATTACTGGGCGGCATATGGTAAAGGAAATGGGACCAATGCAGGATTGTATAGTGGTGCACATCTTATCCAATCAGGCACAGGAACAGGTACAGTAAATATTAGTGCAGGTGGATCTGAAGGGTTTGGAATTACCTTAACTCAACCCAGCGGAGCTACGGTAACAACAGATTTCCTGACAGGAACTCCTGGTGTGTATGGTTCTCTTGGAGCAAATCCCTCTGGTGCTAGGCTAATCCTTTACAAAGCCTCAGAGACCTCCCCCGCCCAAAGTGCAAGTGTTTATTATGGTGCAAGAGCAGGATCATCAGCTCCCTCTGGTACCTATACTGAATACCTCACATATGTTTGTGGTGGTTACTACTAATTATGATGAAAAATTTAAAAAGACTCTCTGCCCCGTGGTTAAACAACAAAACAACTCTATTTCTGGCAGTTTTCTTTGTCCTTTTTTTTACACTTCCTAAACAAAACCTTTTTGCACAAACATCCTTAAACATTGGAACGGCACCTGTTTCAGAGAAATTAACTCTCCAACCAGGAGAAAAGTATGAGGGAGAGATAGTAGTATGGAATCTATCTGAAAGAACTACAACCTACGACATCTTTGTTAGAGGCTTTAGACAGATAGAAAACCAACCAGGGACTGCAATAATGTACACAGAAGAGGAAGAAGCAAGAGCTCTCTATTCTGCTGCACCTTGGGTAACGGTTAGCAGACAAAAGGTAGATCTTATTCCTAATAGAAATGAGAAGATATTTTATGAAATCAATGTTCCAAAAGACGCAACAAAAGGTGAATACACAGTAATAATCGCCTTGGTATCTGAAGATGTCCAACAACAACTAGGGACTACTGCAACCTTCACTTCCCTCTCCTCAGGAACTCCAATTTTGGTGAAGGTAGGACAAGACTTCGCAGAGAATGCAGAGTTACTACAATTTGACACCGACAGAGATTGGTACGAAGAACCCAACGTAAAGTTCCTTACTAGAATAAACAACCTTGGAGATACGCACATTACCCCTATTGGAGAGATAGTCCTTACAAATATATTCGACCAAGAAGTTGGTAAAATAGTATTTAATGAAAATGCACAAAGTATTTTAAGAGACAACTCAGCCAGTTACGAAACCCTTTGGGACTATGGATCTTTCTTAAGTAAAGATAACAAGATTATTCTAGGTCCAATTAAAGCAGATCTAATCCTAATGTACAGGAATTTTCAACCAGGATTTGCTCCTCTTACCGCGACAACATCTTTCTGGATCATTCCTTGGAAATATATCTTACTACTCCTACTCATAATAATAACAACTGTGGTAGTATTGAAGATGAGGAAGAAAAAGAAAGAAGATCAACCTCGACAATTACCTAAGTAATTCACAAATGGACATTAAAAGTGCCCTTAGAAAGACAATTTGCTTGTTTTTTTGTGCCATACTCTTTGGTATAGTCACCCCAAAAGCAGCCTATGCAAATACCATAGCTCCACCAATAGCCGAATATTTATTAACTACACAGGAAAGAAGAGAAAGCTCCGTAACCTTCAAAAACGACTCTAGAAAGGAGATCTTCCTGTCTCCTGCTGTATATTCCTATGATCCACAAACCTTAGAGATGAGTAAGGAAGATGGTTTTATTTTTACAAGAGCTGACAAAGAAATCTTTTCTGTAAGACCAACCGAAACTTTTGAATTACCCTACGAAATTGTCCCAGATAAAGATATGCGCCCTGGGACATACTTCAATCTAATAATATTAGAGACAGAGAAAGAAAAAATCTTTGTAGCAGAAACAAACCCCATTGGGACAGTAGAAAACTTGGCTCACCTAGTAGTTCTACATATTACAGACCCAGAACAAGGTGTTAAGGGTATAACTTCCGACTTTGCAAAGATAGACATACAAGTTATAGACAAAGGCATACCATTCGTTTCTCCTACCATAATTAAATACACTTACGAAAATACTAGTAACTATGTACTAAACCCAATGGGAGAGATACAGTTTTACAGTACGAAGGGTAGATTTACCCCTGAATATATAAAAATCAATAAAGACCAACAAAAATTATACCCTGGGGGGCTTCTAGAAGAAGAGTTTGAGATTCAAAAAGATCATATCTCTAACCTATTTACACAAAGAATAATATTGGGACGCTTCTATAATGGTATAGATGAGAATTTAATAATAAAAGAGGTCGTTATACAGCCAAATTTCGAATTATTCATAGCTATTGCCCTCATAGTAATCGCTTTAATTGCACTTGTAAAAGTACTATTAGATGAAAACAAGAAAAGAGAGAAAAAAGTAAAAAAGAAGAAACCTAAAAAGAATCCTGAATAACCTTTTTAGTTGTTTTAAAGCTTATTTTAGCCACTTTCTCCAATTCCTCTACCCCATTCTTTTTAACAAACTCTCTACCGGCTTCAATAACATTTGAGGCTCCTTTAGGGAAAGTAAAGTAATATTCTTCGTTCATTCTATCTAATTCTCTCAGAAAGATTGCCCTAGCTATTACAGAAGCACAGGCAACTGCGATATCTGATTCTCCTTTATGAAATTGGATAAACTTTATTTTTTTACCTAAAGACCCAAGTTCATCTATAACCCTACTTTCTTTAGAGGAAAACTGATCTATTACAACCTCTTTACACTCGATACCTTTCTCTGCAAGATCCTTTAAGCCCATCTCTATAACTTTAGAATGTTGTTTTGCTAAAAGTATTGAAACATTTTTTAACTCCTTTATCTGCCTGTTATACTCCTCTGGTTTAACTATAGATACATAGTAGTAGGGATAATCCTTAATCTCCTGGTAGATATCTTTTATTCTATTATCTGAAATTTTTTTAGAGTCCCCTATTCCTAATCCCGCTGTCTTTTCTAGAAAATCATTGTTAACAAAGCAGGCAACTACCACCAATGGTCCAAAATAGTCTCCCTTTCCGACTTCATCCACACCCAGGTGGGGAATTATCTCAACTACGGGACCTGTTTCCTTATTGTCCTTCGTTCTATCCTTTACTAATTTTATTAGCTCTTGGAAATCCTCCCTACCCTGGAAAACAACTTTCATACTGGTATACAGTGTACATACTGAGCCTTGGTCATTTCTCATACGAAGAGCAACATATTCATTGTTTATCTCCTCTTCCTTCCATCCTTCCTTTTCTAGAATGTACTTTAGGGAACCTACTTCTTCCTTTGTTAGTTTTAGTGAAATTGTTTGTTGACTCATACTAAACTTGTTCTAATTTTTGACCTTCTGGAGTATCTAATAGTTTGTATCCCATCTCCTCTACCTGTCCTCTTATTCTATCTGCTTCCTCGTAATTCTTTTCCTTCTTTGCAAGCATTCTTTTTTCTAAAAGGGCTTCAACCTCTGATGGGAATTCCATAGGTTCTTTCTTTGTAATAGCTTCTTCTAAATCTAGAGCCAAGACTTTATCAAAATCTAAAATTGTTGCAAGAATATCTTCTTTAGGAAAATCTTCTTTTAATAATTCATTTATAAGGGCTAATACACCGGACATATTAAGATTATTCTCAAGTTCTTTCTTAAAACGTTCTATGTACTCTGGAATTACATTTCCCTTTGTATCTCCTAACTCTCTAAGCCTCCTTACAAGTGCTTCCCTAGCGTTCCTAGCGCCCTCTAGAGCCTCAATAGAGAACTGTATTCTAGTTCTATAGTTTTTAGATAACAGAAAGTATCTAACATCCATAGGGTCAAAACCTAATTTTACAATATTGGGAAGATATGGGGCATTCCCTTTACTCTTAGACAACTTGCTCTCATCTTTGTTAACCACCCATTCATTATGCACCCAATATTTAACTACAGAGTGACCAAAAGCTCCAATATTTTGGGCTCTTTCATTTGTATGATGAACAGGGATATGATCTACACCACCTGTATGAATGTCAAATCTCTCCCCTAATAAAGAGGTTCCCATTGTAGAACATTCAATGTGCCAACCAGGGAAACCATTTCCCCATGGAGATTCCCAATTCATTATATGGTTTTCATACTTACCATATCTTTTCATCCAAAGAACAAAATCTGCAGGGTTTCTCTTCTCTGGATCTACTCCTACTTCTTCCCTAACGCCCACTTCCTTCTCATTCAGGTTCTGTCCTGTAAATATTGTGTAGTCTTTTATTTTTGTAACATCAAAGTAAAGAGCTTGTTTAGTCTCATAGGTATAACCATTCTCCTCTATCTTCTTGATTATCTCTATCATCTCTTCTACATACTCTGTAGCTCTAGTAAAGCCATATTCTTGAACACCCTTGTGATTTAAATCCTCAGGAATAATCTCTCCATTTGGAGCAAGAATATTAAGAGCTCTAAAGTCATCTAACACAGCATTTATATATTTATTTGCAATATCTAAGGGTTGTAAACCTTCTTTCTGGGCTTGTTTGTCCATCCTGTCTTCACCGAAATCACTACCAAAATCGTCATCTGATGTCATATGACCAACATCTGTGAGATTCATAACCCTTTTTACATCGTATCCTAGATACAAAAGTGCTCTGTGTAGAATGTCCCAATTAACATAGGCTCTAATATTACCTATTTGCATTCTGAAATATACTGTGGGACCACAGCTATAAATAGAGATCTGACCTTTTTTAATAGGCTCTATCTCTTTAACTTTTTTATCTAGGGTGCTATATAACTTCATACTGAGTTATTTTACACTGTATTTATGGGAATTTCCATTTTAAGGGGTTTTACAAGGAGGAAAGATTACGAGGTGACGGTTAAGTCTAAAACGATTGATCTCTCCTCCTTGTTGGGTTCTACTAAGAAATGATAATTTTTATTGAAATGTATATCCCGTTACCAAAAGTACCGAGATAAAGAAGACAGCGAAGTTTAGGACAAAAGAGACAATAACTGTAAGGGAGTGAGCAGCAACCGGATTCTTGGTCACAATTTTCTCGGCTTCCTTACCAATCTTCTTTGCTAAACCATTCTTCTGGGATTCTGCGGGAGTTGGCCTGACAGATTCCTCGAGAGGATCCTTAGCCTTAATCTTTCCGCAGTAAATGAGCGTTAATTCAACAGCATCGAGGGCTACAGACAGGGCAAAAGCCATAATCGTCCAGAAAAAGAATCCAGACGTCTGCCCCCCTAATGCAAAAGCCGCAGGGACTATCATAAAGATTAACACCTGTAAGCCATTTGCGAAGCGCCGAAAGGGATAACCCTTGGAGGCTCCAAGCTGAATACCATTTATCACGGCCAAAACGACCATGAATCCAACGTAAAAAGCTGTATAGAAATTGGCTGTAATCATTTTATTGCTCCTCTCTTCTTAGTAAAACCCAACCTGTTTTCTATTTTGTTAATAAAAACCAAATTGGGCTTACCAAGAAATATTAGAGGATATAGTAGAACCTTTTTAAAGAGCAGATAACACTGTAGGATAAACATCCATACAATACATATATTATACTATAGGGTTGTGGAAAAAACAATTTGTTCTATACCCATCCATTACAAACACACCCTACCCTCCCTTTACCCTAGATACCTCATCTTCTAAAAAGACAATTATACTCTCCTTAATATTAGGTAACACTTTATCTAACTCATCCTGCTTTAACAATGGGTTTAGATCCTGATTTAATAATCTTTCAGTTAAATGCTTATCTATAAAAGAAATCAAGGACTCTAAATAATTAACATAGCTCTCTCCAGTCCTCTCCTCTATAACCTCAACATTAATATCCATACCCTGTAAGAAAAATTTGTAAATGTCATAAAAATCCCTCCCAGCTATCTTCCCATTCTTATCAAACCTAGCTTTACAAGCATACAATTTATTCGCAAACATAGTATCCAGAGTATGACCGTTACAATACATATGAACCTGCTTAAGCAAAACCTTCTCATACTCATTGTATTTACTAACATCATCATTTATTTCTAATTTCAGAGTATTCCTCTCTCCCTTAGGTGCATCATATTTCAAAAAAAACTGTAGGTGTTTCTTACTCTCATCCTTAATTTCCAAATCTAACTTTTTAAAGATATCATAACACTTCTTCCTAATCTCACCCTTCTTCTCTTTATTAGGCAAGTCAAAATCCAAATCAACAGAGAATCTATCCAAAACGCCCCTCAGGCTAGCATAAGTGCCACCCTTAAACATTAAATTTTGAGAAAGGAGAGGATCCTTTAAAATCTCCTTTAGAAGTAGAAATAACTGATTTTTATGTCTTATCTCTGCTTTACTTGGCACTATCATTGTAACCTATCTCCTTACTTAAATTAATTACTTCCTCCTCATCTATTGAAAGGTTATTATCTACAAAAAATTTAGGATTAACGTGTCTGAGATCTGCAAGTGCCCTTTGTACAGTAGCTACTGAATATCCCTTATTATCCTTTATACCAGATCTATTTAACAAAAACCTGTCATTTAAATATCTACATAGGTATGTTGTATCTCCTACAGTGGTCTCTTTTTGTTTTTTACCAAATAGTGTAACTTTTTTAATATCTTGAAATATTATCCCCTCCTTAGCGAGAATGCTCTCAGCAGAGATATATGAAAATGGTCCTCCTATTGCACAACCAACCTCATACTTGTTTAGATTATCTATTGGGAGAGTTGAATACAGACCTTTATATATTCTGAAAAGGATTCCTCTGTCTATATATCTTTGAATGGTCTTAGTTAGAGTGTTGCGATTTTGTATATCCCACAGCAATGCTAAATCAGAGGTTTTAAAAATCCTCTGATCTGTTTGTAGTAATATTTTTTGCTTATCCGTATTCCTTATCTTGGACATATATGTACATAATATAGAAAAATGCACTAGAAGTCAATATACATCGAGTGTGTCTAAAAAACCTTTATTTACAAAGACTATATGGCATTTTCAGAGGACTTTTAATATTCTATGGGGCAAGAAAAACACAGTCATGTCAAAATTGCTCCGTCCCATAGAATATTAAAAACAATGTGGAAAAGCTATATAGTGATTATCACAAAAGGGATATCGCACAAATTAAAGGTATTCCTATTCTCCTATCATATCCCTCTTCTACCCTCTAACGCCCTCTTTAAGGTCAATCTGTCGGCATATTCTAAATCTGCCCCCGTAGGAAGCCCCATGGCCAACCTTGTTATATTAACCTTCTCTTCTTTCGCTAACTTGGCAAAAAGGTCAATTATGTAACTTGCTGTAGCCTCCCCTTCCAAACTGGGGTTAGTAGCCACAATAATTTCAACAGATTCCTTATCTTTGACTTCTTTCAAAAGTTCATTAACCCTCTTTTCCAATTCTTTAAACCTCAACTCTTCCTCCCCTATACCCTCTGCAGGGGAAATTACACCACCTAAAACAAAGTAAAGACCATCATAGACCCCACTATTTTCAAAAGCCACTACATCTAAAGGTTCTTCTACAACACACAACTTGTTCTTTTTTCTTAATGGAGATGAACAGAGAGTACAAACATCCCTATCTGCAACATTGAAACACTTCTCACAATATTTAACATTCTCCTCCATCTCATTAAGGGCAGAAGCCAACTTAGAAGCATCTTTGTTAGGAGACCTAATATAGTGATATGCCATACGCGCGGCAGACTTTGGCCCGACCCCAGGCAACCTACTAAATTCCTCTATTACATTTTCTACACTCTTAGGTAAAACAGGCATTATTTACTAAACATATTTTTTAATTGATCCATATCCATATCTTGAACCATCTCCTTTTGAAGCTTCTTTTGGTAGTCCTTGAATGCTTCCTTAAAACCCTTCTTAAGAGCCTCAGACATATCTGGAGAGAGATATGCGTCATCTATATGGACATCCTCAAATTCTTGAGCAGCGTTCATGTATATCACAACCATTCCATTCTTAGATTCTCCCTTAATTTTTCTTTCTTTTAATTTTTTCTGGAGCTTCTTAGCCTCACTTTGCATCTTTAATACCTCTACTGGATTTAACATAATAATTACAACAAAAAACTTAAATAATGAACCTATTATAACTTAAACATAACCAAAAATGAAAATCTCTACATACCATCAAATATTGCTTCTATGTTTTGAGTGACCTTCTCTTTTACTGAATTCTCTTTCTTTTCTTCTTGTTTCTTCTTTTTAATGACAGGAAGCTTCCTTAATACAAAATCTGCATCAGATTCTCTTTCCGGTTTAATATTCCCATTTACAGAACAAGACACCATACAATTAGTTCCATAAACCTTCTTAAATGTTTCAGATATTGCATTCCTACTCCTTGGGACCTCGATTCTTTCCATATGGAATTGGAAAGGAACTTCTATAAACAATGTCCCCTTGTCAAAATTAACAATATTAGCACCACCTAAAAAGGCATATAAATGTCCATTGAAAGGTTTGATAGCATTAACAAACTCATCCCACTTATCTTGTATCTCCTTTACACTTAGATCTTCCCTCTCGACTTTGACTTCCTTGCTTTCTTTTGTCCTTTCTTCCTTTTCTGGCTTTGCATCTTTATCTTTAGGAATCCTCTTCTTAACATCCTTATTTACTATTTCTACATCTTGTCCCACACCACTTTTCATCATCTCTGGAATAATCATCTCAAGGACGAGTGCCTGGTTATTAGCATATCTAATCTTATTCTCTGCCTCTATGAAGAGATTTATTAGTCTATGAAGAATCTTAATATCTATATCCTTTGCAAAATCAAATTCCTTCTCCAATTTTCCCTTTATCTTACCAGTGAGAATTCTTCTTAGAATATCTAATACATAACTAGTAAATTGTTGCAGATTAACACCCTTTTCTTCAAGTTCCTCTATTACCGCTAAGGAC
Organism: Candidatus Dojkabacteria bacterium UBA2177; assembly: GCA_002328805.1. Classification (GTDB taxonomy): domain Bacteria; phylum Patescibacteriota; class Dojkabacteria; order SC72; family SC72; genus UBA2177. The sequence continues at coordinate 13,747 of DCVX01000008.1, read as the reverse complement.
TTACTACCATTCCCTTCCAAAAGATTCCTAAGAAGAAGGACTACATTGTCAAAATCTGGGAGTCCCAGAATTTTCCTTGTCTCCTCTAGAGTTATCTCATTTTTCTTCTCTTCTTGACCAGTATATATAACATCTAAAATTGAAAGAGCATCTCGGTAACTTCCTTTTGCATTCTGGACGATTACATCTAAAGCTTCCTCTTCAATTGTTATTTCCTCTTTCTTAACAATATCTTTTATAAGAGCCTTTATCTCCTTCTCTGTCCCTAACCTAAAATCATACCTCTGGCACCTAGAAAGAATCGTTGGTGGCAGCTTATGAACATCTGTAGTAGCTAAAATGAAAATTACATGTGCTGGAGGCTCCTCCAATGTCTTCAAAAGAGCATTAAAAGCCTCAGCAGTTAACATATGGACTTCATCTATGATATATACCTTGAATTTCCCCTCCGAAGGAGAGAATTCAATCTTTTCCTTTAACTGCCTGATTTGGTCTATACCCCTATTCGATGCTGCGTCTATCTCTATTAAATCTAAGAATCTTCCCTCCGCAATACTTTGACAAAATTCACACTCCCCACAGGGGTTCCCGTCCTTTTTCAGATTTTTACAATTAACAGCTTTAGCTAATATCCTCGCTGTAGAAGTCTTTCCTGTCCCTCTTGAACCGACAAAAAGATAAGCTTGGGCGATTTGGTCTGTTTTCACAGCATTTTTCAAAAGCTTGGTAACATGATCTTGACCTTTGATTTCATCAAAATCACTAGATCTGTATTTTTGGTAGAGGACTGAAGACATGGTTACATACTAAAGCAAACTTAATCCCTTGCCAAGTGAAAATTATTTACCCAGATTCTTGACTCTTTTTACTGCCTGATCAAGCATCTGAGAGTACAAGCCATAACCTACAGAATTTATAGTCCCAGATTGGTTTCTTCCGAGGATATCACCTGCCCCTCTTATCTCTAAATCCTTGTTTGAGAGCAAAAATCCTGAACCTAATTCTTGCGACTCCTTTATTGCCTCGAGCCTTAACTTTGCATCTCCCTTAAGATTGTCGAAGTAAAAATAGGCATGTGCCTGTGTCCTAGACCTCCCTATTCTACCCCTGATTTGGTACATCTGAGAGAGTCCTAACATTGTAGCATCTTGTATGATTAATGTGTTAACAGTAGGGATATCTAGACCATTCTCTATTATTGTTGTGCATACCAAAATATCTATATTTCCATTAACAAAAGCATCCATAGTTTTAGACAATTTTTGAACACTCATTTGACCATGAGCAACACCTACTACTTTGTGAGGAAACATTTTAGTCAACTTGTTGTAAACAAATTCTATTGTACTCACTCTGTTATGTAGGAAATATACCTGACCATCGCGCATTAATTCCTTCTCTACGGCATTTTTAACACTATCCCAATTGAACCTTTCAAAGTGATTTATAACCTCTTTCCTCCCCTCCGGAGGAGTTGCTAAAACAGAGATATCCCTTATGCCTGCAAGAGCCATATTCAAAGTCCTGGGAATTGGGGTTGCCGTCAAAGATAGTATATTCGTATCCACCCTCCTTTTCTTTATCTCCTCTTTCTGTTTTACACCAAATTTCTGTTCCTCATCTATAACCAACAAACCTAATTTCTTAAAAGAGACTTTCTTACTAAGAAGGACATGAGTTCCAATTACGATATCTACCAAACCTTTCGACAAATCTTCAAGGACCTTCTCCTTCTCTTTGCTTGAAGAAAATCTTGATAAACTAACAATATTTATTGGATAATTCTTAAATCTTTCCTTAAAAACAGCTAGATGTTGTTTAACTAAAATGGTTGTTGGAGCAAGAATAGCTACCTGGTAGCCTGAATTTACAACAGCAAATGCTGCTCTAGCTGCTATTTCTGTCTTTCCATAACCAACATCCCCTACCAAAAGCCTGTCCATTGGCCTATCTCTTCGCAAGTCGTCAATTATGTTCTTGGTTGCAAGAAGTTGGTCATCTGTGTCTTTGAATTCAAACTGGTCAATAAAAAGCTCTAATTCTTTTAGAGAATCTTCTGAACTAATTACAGGCTCGCCTTCTACGCTCTCGCGAAGGGCATACAGTTGGAGTAATTCTCTTGCAATGTCCTCTGCCCTCTCTTTTGCTTTCTTAGAAATTCTCCTCCATACCCCACTGCTTAAACCAGTTAAAATAGGTTTCTTTCTACCAGTCCCAATATATTTCGTTAGCTTGTCTGAAGCTGTAAGAGGAATAAAGAGCTTATCTGCACCTTTGTATGCAACCTCTATGTAGGGACCTTTATCTTTTTTTACAACCTTAACAAACTTTCCTATCCCATGATCTTCATGCACAACATAATCCCCAGGGACAATCTTTTTTAGTATCTCAACACTCCCTGGATCCATATTAATATTTCTCTTTTGGTAAGAAGAAAGGTCTAACTCCCCCAGTACTTCAAGATCTGTTAGAACTAAAACCTTGCCAATTGTAGATACAAAACCCTTTTTGATACTCCTCTCCGTGATATTCTTTGCAGGAAAAACCTCATCTATTACATCCCTTACCTCTTTTGCTACCTCTAAGTCATATTTCTCTAGACTGTTAGTCAAGTACCAAATCTCATACCCCCTATTCTTGTAGTTCTTAGATATTTCCATAAGAGCAGATTTAGTGCTGTAAGTCTCTATTCCTGGGATGTTTCTAATGCCAAGATCTACCCTTCCTTCCTCTTCTCCTAGATTGCTTACTAAACTAATATTCACGCTCTTACTAGATTCTTCATTGCCTACCAGTAATTCACTGTCCTTACTTAAAAGGGTTCTCTCTTCAACATCTCTTATCTTCTTCCTACTCTCAACCCCAACTACGGATATCTCCTCAACTTCTTTCCCCAAAAGACTTAATCTAACTAGGTTGTTCATACTAAAAGGCCAGATAATGACCACATCTCCTAATACTGATACTTCCCCTTCGTTCCATACCCTCTCAACTCTTTCGTAGCCAAGATCTAATAGAGAATCTAAATTAAACTCTTCTCCCTTGTGTATCTTAATTGCATTATTCTCTTTAGATCCCGCCTCTTCACCCTTTGAAATAGATAACCAAACGACTCTGTCTAAAAGAATTCCTAAAAGTTCACAAGCAATTTCGTAGTAATCATAATCCACACCAGAAATTTTTCGGTAAGCTAAAATATCCTCCTTGAGAGGAATATAACTCTTAGAAAGAGTACCTATTGGATTATTTCTAATTCTTTCTTCTTTCACACGGCTATTTTATCAATAGTGAGAGAATATGTATAATATCAAATACTAATTTAATAGCAAAAACCATATGTATATCGCACATGGACCAATCTCTTATTTAGCAAACGAAGCTATACAGAGTAAAAAAATCAAACACCTTAAAATGGGTGAACAGATATTGGTTGCATTATGTGCTCTGCTCTTTGGAATACTTCCCGATTTTGATATCCTCCTTCTCTCTATGCTTAATGTTCCAAGATTTATTCATCACGAGGTCGTAACACACACACCAATCTTTTATATTGGAATCTGGGCCATCCTGAAAGGGCTGATTTATATCAAGGGAAGGTTTCTCAACAAGAAAACCAACAAAACACTAAATAACGATTTGTCACATATCCTCGCCAACACCTTCTTAATAGGTACACTCTCTCACCTTTTTGCAGACTTTGTAGTAGATAGCATTATGCTACTCTATCCATTATCAGAACATAAATTTTACTTAATAAAGTACATATTTGAACCAAACCTCTTTGCAATTTTTCCTTTTTCTGTAATGGATTCCATTGAGATATTGTTCATAGCACTATTCATATATGCCCTTTACAAAAAGTTTATTAAAAAGAACAAGATTGTAGATATATCCCTTAAAGTCCTAATCTTGATAGGGGCTTTATACATTCCATTTACAATATGGGCTTCTTCGAACACCTACAACAGAAGCTATCTGTATGGAGAGGACAATAAAGTCATACAAGATATTGACTACGACTCCATTTCAGATGGACAAGATCCAGATGTAGGAAATACCAAAGAAGACAATCTTGAAAAGGTTGATTCCGACAAGCTACTTAAGGAGGCAGAAGGAATTATGACTTCAGGGAAATGGACAAACCAAGATAGTTATCCTCTAATGGAGAAGATAAAAGATTCCTTCGGGGGATTTAGTTCTTACAGGATAATTTCACAAGCCCATTACAATCTAAAACTCCCCATTGAACCAGTTTTAAAGGATTACCACATTAAAAAATATGGTTTTGAATCCTACTTTTATTCAGACTATGAATATCCTACCCTCCTATTTGAATATCTTGAGGAGAAGGAAATGTTAGGGGGAATTGAGATGAAGGAAGATACTTTACTAACCCCCGGGAAGATATTTTTCTTGGTAGAAAAAGCTCCTAATCATGTTGATCGTGTATTCAGTGCAAGAGAGAATATAATGGAAGAATTAAATATTCTTAATCTTGGTATAGTACTTGAAGAGAGTAATCTAGCAATCGTTCTTAAGGGGGATGAATATTTAACAAGGCATACATATGAAGAGGTTCGTGAAATTTATAATGGAGGATTTATACTCTACGTTCAGAGGTAATTACGGAGGGTATCAGTAAATTGGAAGCAACTAGATTAGAATATCTGCTAGGACTCCTTTTATTGCCTCTTGAATAACTTCATCTATAATCTCTCGCTCTTCCTTAGAAAATTTTGTTAAAACATAATCTTCCCCAGGGATATTCTTGTTCTCTCTAGCCTCAACTCCTATTCTTACTCTCTTAAAATCAACCATTCCTACTCTATCCTCAACACTCTTCACCCCATTATGTCCAAGAGGAGATTTGCCTCTCTGTATCTTAAATTTACCTAGGGGGATATCTAAATCATCATGAACTAGAATAAAGTTATCTGCTAGATCTACTATCTCATACTTTTTAATAAGTTTTGCGACTGCCTCTCCAGATCTATTCATATATGTCGAAGGCTTTTGCATAGTAGCTATTATCCTATTTCCTTCCTTTAAGAAGGCTAATTCTGAAGAAAAGGCCTTCTCTTTCTTCCAATCTGTTGCAGAGATATCCTTTTGGTAGAGAAATATTTCTCTTAACACATCTAGGAAAAGAAAACCGACATTATGTCTAGTATTTGAATATTTTTCTCCTGGGTTACCTAACCCTGTTATTAATTTCATCTAATACATTTTGCAACATATCTTCTTGTTTTACAAACATTTCTTCCTTCCCTTTTAAAGCCTCGGAGAAATAACCTACATGTTCATATCCTAAAAGATGTAAAAAACCATGGAGGATGTCCCTAAGGACTTCCTCGAAGGGATATTTCTTAGATATGTACTCTGGGCAAATGTATATTTCTCCAATTAAGGAATCTTGTTCTATTGTGAATGACAAGACATCTGTTACAGAGTTTTTCTTTCTGAATTCTCTATTTAATCTTTTTATCTCGCTAGAAGATGTAAAGATTATGTTTATGGTATCTATTTCTGAGAATACATCCTCACCCTTCGTCTCCTTGTTGTAACTCTGGAAGTTTTTTAGAAGAATCTCTTTAAGTTCGTCCTTTTTTACTTTAGTACTGGGGAAATATTTCTGTAATTTTGTCCAATTATGGATGTTTAGGGTCATAAATAGTTAACCTAGGACATCTTGAACTATATTTTTTACGGTATTGCCATCTGCTTTTCCTTCGAGTTCTTTCATTACTACACCCATTACTTTACCCATATCTCTCATGCTTTCTGCATTTAGTTCTTTAACCTTTGCTTCAACAACTTTTTTTACTTCATCTTCACTCATAGGCTGTGGAAGGTAACTCTGTAAAACTTCCAATTGGAGAACTTCTCTAGTAACAAGGTCGTCTCTTTGCATCTTTTTGAATTGCTCAATTGAATCTTTTATCTTTTTAACTTCACTTCTTAGTATCTTTTGGATATCTTTGTCTGTTAATTCTTTCTCTGATTCTATCTGGGCATTTTTAATTGATGCTAAAGCCATTTTTAATATTTCAGATTCATCTTTAGCACCATCTTTAATAGCTTTAAACATGTCCTTTCTGAGGGTGTCTGTTAGAGACATAGGGTATATTTAGTAACAATTTACTTAGCTCTTCGTGCAGCAGCTCTTCTTCTTCTCTTCATTTTTGCCCATTCTCTTCTCTTCTGGATCTTTTCGTCAGCTTTTTTAGTCCTATACTGCTTCTCTCTGTAAGTATCTAGGGTTTTCTCTCTTAGGACTTCTCTGTGGAGTCTTTTAAGGGCACTGTCTATATTTTCGTTGGAATGTACTATTACAGCCATGATTTATGTTTTAATTAAGTATGTCGGGGTGATTATAGCATATGTTTTTAATCTTTTACTACTTTTCTTTCAAAATTCTTTTTTCTTTGAATATTCTTCTTCAATTCTCGTTTCTTTGAAGTTTGTTTCTTTAAGTCAATAGCGTTATGAACTAATAGCAATGTATTATTCCCAATAATCCTCCAAGTAAAACCTAGTATCAACAGTGCAAACCCTAGAATTAGAGCGCCTTGACCATCATCAAAGATTCCTGTCCCAGGGAGAGGCTCGTCAGGCGGTGTCTCAGGCTCTTCTTCAGGTTCTTCTGGCTCCTGGATAATACAATCTGCAATTATACTTGCATTCGCTATTAAAGAGTTCCCTGCGCTAGGAATTGCCTCTACGGTATTATCATAGGTCCCAAAGGCATCTTTAGGAACTATAAAGGAATATGTATATGTCTTGGACTGACCTGGTGCGAATTGTCTATCTGCTCCTGTTAATAGCCAAGATATTTCTCCTCCAGAGAATTCTCCATTAGAGCTTATCCCATCTATATATCCCTCCAAAACTTTACTGTCAAGAGTATCTACTATGGATGCTATCTCACCACTACCCTCTCCAGTATTTTTTACGGTTATTGTATATTCTAATTTCGCCTTCGGATTCTCTGTATTCTCATCTATACAGGATTCAACTGGAATTTTTGTAATATTCCAATCTGGGTTCTTTATTTCCTCTGCTACGGTAAAGGATGTTGTTAAGGCACAATCTGTTCCAGCACCACCTGCTCCTTTTTTATCCTTCCACACTGCAGATATTGTGTAGTCCCCAGGTTCTAAGCAGTTTGTTTCTGTTGATAGAGTTTCTTTGACTCTAACCTCTTGATCCCCTGTCTTAATAGTGGTCTTACTGGCATTTACTCTAACATCACCATTTACTTTTACAATTATGGTACTTTTATCTACTCCATCTGCATCTTTTGCAACAAAGGAGTAATCTATATCTGAACAGTATGGATATACCCCAGAGGGTTTACCTAAGTTGTCCCAATTACCTCCATCACAGACCGGGTCGGGAGGTGGTGGTGGAGGTGGTGGTGGTGGTGGTGGTGTGCAAGGATTAGGAGCGTAAGGGTTTTTACACTCGCTCAGCTTACCATAACAAACGTGGCTTGGAGTGTAATCCTCTATTTTAACTTTTCCTGTGGAGCCATCACACATAGCTACTTTATCCTTACAATCTTTCTTAGCAGCTGCATTCACCTCCGCTTGTGTTCCAGAAGGGAATTGACAATTTATTCCACAACTATTACCCCACCCTCCAACACATGTACACTGAGTTACAGGAGTCTCCTCTGTGTCTCCACATGCTTCCGTACAAGAGCTATTTAGAGGACAAAACAGCTTCCAACCACTCTTACATTGACATAATCCTCCTCCGTCACAAACCTCTGTTCCACAAAAAACACCGTCTTTATTAAAACAATCTCTCCTACAACCTGTACACACTTCTGAACATGAATATTCAGGAGCACAACCCTCATTAGAACCACCAGCTTCAGAATATTCAGGCGAAAGATCTTCCTCCTGATTAACCCTCCACAAAAGAAAAATTCCTGAACCAAGAAAAACAAAAGCTAATATTGAAAGTATTATTACATTCCTTTTATTTTTATTAGGCAGCATTACTTCCATTACCCAAGCATCTCCTTCATAGTATCTATATTAACTATATCCTTTACCATAATCAATACTACCAAAATCATTAGAAAAATCATGCTACCATTTATGATAATTGCTTTTAATTTTTCGTCAAAATCCTTTCTAAATACCCCTTCAAGAGCAACGATCATCACCCTCCCCCCATCTAAAGCTGGAACAGGAAGAATATTCATGATTGCTAAAGAGATTGAAAGATCTGCAATTAAAGAAAGGAACACTAACAAACCCCTTGTCTTCAAACTGTCTATTAGAAGGAATATCCCCACAGGACCAGAAACCGTATTAGATAAATCTGAATAATCACCCGTCTCTCTCGCTGTTCCAAACATAGAGGATAGTACCCTCCCTATTATTTTAAGGTTGTTTGCTAAGTAAAGAGGACCTGAAAAAAGCTTATGATCTGAATAATTCAAAATGTAGCCATAAGAAAGAAATATCCCTATCTTCCCTTCCTCATTAACGGTTATAGGATACTCCCCACACTCCCTCTCCATCTCATCACAGACAAAAAGAGTCACCTCGTCTGCCCCTTCTATCTCTGCTGTCAAAGCATCTTTGTCACTAACCACTATCCCATTAATTTCTTTAATCACTCCATACTCTGGGATCCCAGATTTTATAGCATTCCCATCTTCCAAAACACTATATCCCAATGTTTGTTCAACATCAGCAGCAACAATATTAATCTCGGATATATCAACATAGACTGGACTTGTCTTCCAACCATTGAAAGCAAGTATTATGTAGTAGAAGAATATCGCAAAAAGGATATTCATAAACACACCCGCCAACATTACTAAAATCTGAGCAATTTTAGATTTGTTATTCAGATTGTATTCGCTCTTACTTAGATCCTCACCCTCCTGTTCATATTCACTTGGATCTCCATCTCCCAATATCTTTACAAAGCCCCCAAGAGGAATAATCCTTACACAGTAAAGCGTCTCACCATACTTCTTTGAAAACAGTTTAGGACCAAAACCTATGGAAAATTCATAGACTCTTGCACCAACGATCTTTGCTACAAGAAAATGGCCTAATTCATGGATTAATGTCAAAAAACCAATTACAAAGATGAAAAGAATTATGTTAACAACCGTGGATAACATGTTTTAGAAACAAAATTTAAATTGTAGTGAGCTCTTTCTCCTTCTCTTTCCTTATCTCCTCTATCCTATCATTTGTTTCTTTTACAATTCTTTCTATCTCATCTCTTAACCTATCTGCCTGATCCTCAGAAAAACCTTCCTTTTGAGCTTCATCTATCTCCTTCATATATTGCTGACGAACCTGTCTCACAGCTATTCTTCCATCCTCTATTCTCTCTTTCATAATCTTTACATACTCTTTTCTCCTCTCTTCTGTAAGATCTGGAAGTTTAACTAGAACCCTATCTCCTTCCGCAATTATTGAAAACCCCATGTTTGCATCTTCTAAACCATGTGCGATATTATCTACTATTGACTTGTCCCAAGGTTGAATATTTATTGTCTTTGCATCGACAACACTTATAGTTGCGATGTTCTTAATAGGGGTTGCAGCTCCATAAGCATCCACTGAAACCTCTTCTACTAATTCTGGGTTTGCACGTCCAGTCCTTATTTGAGAGAGATCCTCTTTTAAGTGGTCTATGCACTTTTCAATATCTTTCTTAAATAGGTCTATATCCATACAGTATTAGTTGAAATATTATTGAATAATTGTATATCAATAAAGAAAGTTTAACAAGAGGAAAAATCCTTTGAAGTTGAGATTTATGAAATTTAAGAATTTACTGACCCATTTCCCACAAAACAAACCTTACTATTTCTATAGGCTCGCCCATTTTCTGGACGGCATTGCCCAAAAGATCTCCTATAGTTTTTTCTTCATCTTTAAACCACTTCTGTTCTAGAAGACATTTCTCGGAATAGAATTTCTCCATCTTACCTTCTACTATCTTTTCTACTATATTCTCTGGCTTGCCTTCCATTTTAGCTTCCTTCATGAAAAGCTCTCTTAATTCAGCTAAAACGCTTTCCGGGATATCTTCTTTAGAGACATATTGTGGCTTCATTGCTGCTACCTGAAGAACCACTTCATGAGCAAATTCTCTGAAATCTTCATTCCTTGCAACAAAGTCTGTCTTACATCTAACCTCGACTAGAGCTGCTAATTTCTGCTCTTTACCATGGACATATGATTCTATTACTCCTTCGACCTTTTCTCCAAGATCCTCCCCTATAGGCTCATCCCAACCTCTCTCTTTAATAATTTCTACAGCTTTTTCAAAATCTTTTTCTGCTTCTTCCAAAGCTAATTTACATAAACCAATCTTTGCACCTGTTAAATTCCTGAGTCGACTTATAACATCACTTCGTTTGTTTATATACTCTACTGCTTTGTCCATATCGCCATCAGACTTAACTAAGGCTTCTTTACATAAAGCCATTCCTGCAGATGTTTTTGCTCTTAAAGATTTAATGTCCTCTACTTTTGCTTTGTATGCCATTTTAAGTTTCCTAAAGCTAATATTAACTACTTTATTGCTTTTTGAATCTCTTCTACAGATTTCTCTCCTACACCCTTAATATCTCTCATCTCTTCTTCAGAAAGCTTCTTCAGTTGCCCTACTGTTTTAATCTTTGCATCTTTAAGGGCATTCTCTGTTCTTGTAGAAAGTTCCAATTCTTCAATAGATTTGGAATCTGCACTATTCTTTACCTTCTCTGCTTCCTTTACTTCATCCTCTATATTCTTTTCCTTCTTTACAACCCTAACTACAGAACCAACCTTCTCAGCATCAACCTTTCCTTCTCTCAGTGCCTTCATTCTTTCTCTCTCTTGCTGTTCCATTCTCTCCCTCCTCTCTTTCTCGTCCTCATATTCCTTCTTCATCCTAGCTAATTTTGCTTCATGATCTCTTCTTAATGCTATAACACCTAGAGATTTCTTAGATTTTCCAACAACCTCTCCGAAGAGGTTTACAAACAAAGAGATACTCTTTATGGAGTCATCGTTTGCAGGAATGGGATAATCTATATCATCTGGGTTACAGTTTGTATCTATTAAAGCGATTATGGGGATTCCCATCTTTCTTGCTTCTTTAATAGCATTCTTTTCAACTTGGCTATCTATAACAATAACAGCTTCAGGAAGTTTCTCCATGAATTTGATACCTTTGTAAATCCTGTTTAGTCTAGAGATATCTCTCTCCATTAAGAGCCTCTCCTTCTTTACTAAATCTTCAACGCCTTGAGCTAATTGCTCCTCCATCTTTATTAGTGAGTGAACACTCTTCTTAATAACATCAAAGTTGGTAAAGAGTCCTCCCATCCATCTTCTGTTGATATAGAAAAGACCCTTCTCTTCAGCAACTTTTTCAACCACAGAAGCTGCTTGCCCCTTCGTTCCAACGATTAGAATATTTCCATTGTTTGAATACTTTTCCAATTGCTCTAGGACATCTCCCAAGACCTCTCTTGTTTGAACAAGGTCTATGATGTGAATGCCATTTCTAACTTCATAAATATATTTCTCCATTCTAGGATTCCAAGCACTTTTCTTGTGCCCAAAGTGAACTCCTGCTTTAAGAAAATCTATAATTTCTGGTAATTGAAAACTTTTGTTTTTAGTCTCAGCTTTCTTAGAGACTTCTTTTTTGACTTCTGCCATTTTATTTCCTTTCCTTTTATTAATATCTTTGTTGGACTGTGTCCAGGATTGGAACAAAGATATATGAGATATATTAATTAAACAATTGGATTATACAGGGTTAAAAAAGCTTTGACAACCTTTATATTTCTATTCTCCTCCAAGAGTCATTCGTAACTACGATATGGTCCAGAAGATTTAGGCCTACTAATTCCAAACCCTCTTGAATTCTTTTTGTAATAAGGATATCTTCCTCACTAGGTGAAGGATCTCCAGAGGGGTGATTATGTGCTATTACTACGCTACTAGCGTTAAGTTCTAAGGCTGGGATTATTATATCTCTAGGGAGGACGTTAACACCATCTAGACTACCTATGCAGATTACACGCCTCTCTAGGACCTGGAAGCGAGAATTAAGGAAGAGAGCAATAACATTTTCCTGTTTTCTACTACCTATATCCCTAAGGGCTGAATATGCTTCCTGGGAGTTCCTAACTACGCTTTTTTCACTATTCTCAAGCCCATATAACCTCTTGCCCAATTCAATACCAGAGAGGATTCTCATTGCAGTAACAACGCCTACACCCTCTACCTCCGTGATATCTCGAATATCAATATCCCTTCCACTCTTGACCAGCCTTCTCATCCTAATAACGACACTTCTTGAAACACTCATGAAATCTTTCCCCTTCGTTCCAGTCCCCACCATTATGGCGATTAGGTCTTGGTCGCTGAGGTTATCTATTCCCTTTTCTATATATTTCTCCCTAGGAAGCATATAAGCATCTTAGGAGATAGTTGTTAAAAAGATATTAACTACTTTTCTTTTTAGATTTGCTTTTCTTTTTAGGTTTATTATTTTTCTTACTCCCCTTGATGTAGGTACAATCTGGGTAATTACTACATCCTACAAATGTCTTCCCCCACTTACTTCTTCTTTCAACCAGATGATTACCACACTCTGGACATTTCTCATTTAATAAAAGAGGAACTATTCCTTTGCACTCTGGATATGTCTCACATGCCCAGAATTTACCATATCTTCCATCCTTTAAAATCATTTTGGCCCCACATTCTGGGCATTTTTCTGGCTTAAAATATTTGTCATAATCCAGATTCTCCTCTCCTCCGCTAAGATCTTTCATACCCTTGCACTCTGGAAATTTGGCACAACTTAAGAATTTTCCATATCTCCCTATTCTTACAACCATTTCCCCTCCACACTCTGGACACTTCTCGTCTGATTTGCCCAGTATAACAACATCTTCCTTCTTAACTTCTTTGTCTGCTTTTTTAATATTTCTCATAAGGGACTTATATTCCTCGTCTATGACAGGAACATACTCCTTCTTCCCTAAGGCGATATCATCCAATTCATTCTCCACCATAGCAGTATATTTGTAATCTACCAATCTCTTAAAATTCCCTCTAAGGAAATTAGTTACTACCCTACCAATATCTGTAGGAAATATTGTCCTTGATTCAAATTCAACATACCCCCTATCTCGAATTGTAGATATTATTGAGGAATATGTAGAAGGTCTTCCTATACCTAGCGCTTCAAGCTTTTTGATTAAGGAAGCCTCAGTATATCTCGCAGGGGGTTGAGTAAACTTCTGTTCGTTTACAAACTCTATCTTCTCTAGTTCATCTCCTTCCTTTAGTTGGGCAATCTCCTGCAAATCATCTGCGTCTTTCTTAGAACCCAAAACCTTTCTAAAACCGTCAAAGAGTGTTCTTTCTCCACCTAAAGTGAATATATATTCTGGTTTATCTAAGTCTTTCGGTTTCAAGGACACCTTTAAGGCTTCTACTTCCTTATTACTCATTTGACTGGATACTGCCCTCTTCCATATGAGTTCATACAATTTCATTGCTGCTTTACCATGCTCTTTTTCAATCTTAGAGAAATCTAAAGAGAAATCTGTTGGCCTTATAGCCTCGTGTGCTTCCTGTGCATTCTTTGCTTTGTTCTTGTAGTAATTAGGCTTTTCAGGAATATATTCTTTTCCATATTTGTCCTCAACGAGCTTTCTAATCTGGTTTATAGCCTTCTTGGCCAAATAAACAGA
>DCVX01000023.1 GCA_002328805.1 Candidatus Dojkabacteria bacterium UBA2177 | reverse complement strand
ATAGAATTAATTCCAGCAGATATAGTTCCCACAGAATAGTCCTAATACATTGAGATTCTAGTAAAAATAGAGTATAATACCCCTTAAGTTAAATCCTAGATTTTTGCGAGTTGGTCGCTAGCAAATTTCTTTTCAAAAGGGTTTACAGTAGCACTTTTACAAATCATAAGAAAAGAGGAAAAAATGCGTAGAGCATTTGTTGTTTTTTTGGCAGTATTCTCGCTTGTTTTAATAGCTATTGGTCCAGCACAAACTCATGTAGTTTCAGCAGAACCTAATGTGTGTCCAAATGATAATGGATGGACTAAGATTGACAGCGATGATCTTAGTCTATATCCAGTCGAAGGAGCCACAGAGTATTGCTTTAAAGCAGGTCCATATGTAATTAATTACATACCAGATGGGGGTTTCGGTCAAGAAGGTCCGTGTAAAGAAGATGCCGTTCAAAATTGTGGTTTAAGTCATTGGTCCTACTTCTTAAATGAAGAACCAGAAGATCCTGAAGAACCTGAAGAACCGGAAGATCCTGAAGAACCGGAAGAACTGGGAGAAACTACTGTAATAACAGAAGTTGAAACAGGCTCTATTAATTCAATCTTTTATCTTATACCAATAATCGGTGGTGGTGGTGGTGGAATTGCCTTTTTTCTCCGGAAGAAAAAAAATTAGACTTCTACCAATATTAATCACCCTTGTTCTTCTAACTACAACATCTTGTGTTATGAGGCTCAAGGAGGAACCTTTCTCTGTCAGCTTTGCTGAAGAAATAGCAGAGACGGTTTTAGAACCCACTATACAACCAGAACCCATACCCCTAGAAATAGAGGAAACAGTTTTGGAACTAGAAGATGTGATTCTTGTCGAGGACGAAGAGAATCAAGAAGAGAAAATAATAGAAGATATTCAAGAAGAAATCATCTTGGCAGGATTCTATGAAATTGTCTCCATTGATTCTGAAACTCTTACTGACTGGTATCGATCATTCTTCAAAAGCCTGGAGGTAAGACGATGCTCATCAAACTGCACTGCAGACGAAATTGAAGAGCTACTCAAACCAAACAGGGAGGAGTGGGTTGTGGTCCAACATGGCAAAGTACTTTACACTCACTCTGGTTGGCCACTTTTTAAAAATCCTTTCTTTGGAGAGATGTTTCTCAGAATCCTAAGAGAAGACGGAATATTAGAAGAATCTAGTTTTTGTCTTGATGAAATCTGCTTTGAAATAGTAGATTCCGTTACTTTAGACAGAGATGAAGTAGGAGGACTAATTCCCGTAGAGGAACTATTTGAAGTACAGCCTGGAGACTTTTTTCTAGTCACCTGTGCCACAAGAATTACCCCAGGACTTCAAACTCCTAAACTGATTCTTCAGCTTCAACTTATTCAATAAAGTGCTACGGGAAGATCTTCGCGACCAGTACAGGACTAACGTCCAGTATAGCAAGATCTTCCCTAAGTGCATTTCACATAATCCAAATGTTTAAAATTGTAAGGTAGTAATACCCTTATTTTTTGTTACTTAAGATTTAATAAGGAAAGAGTAATTTCCCACTTGACATTTCCTCCCGTAATGCTACCATATACCCACACCACAGGTATAGGTATAGGTGTATGTGTAGACATTTGAAAAGAGCAATTAATTACTAATATCTCTTGGCCTAATTACTGTAATAATTTAAAAACTACAATTATGAAAAAAGATTCAGCTTTAACAAATTTTAAAAAAACAAAAAGTCTTCTAGAAAAAATTATTGAAATGTTAGAAAATGATGAATATTGTATAGATATAATGCAACAGAATTTAGCAGCCATTGGACTTTTAAAATCTGCACATCAATCTTTAATGGAAGACCATTTACATAACTGCTTTGCAAAAGCTATAAACTCAAAACAAGAAAAAAAGAAATTAGAAATGGTGGAAGAGATTTTAAAGGTAACTAAATTAGCCAACAAATAATATGAAGAAACTATACTACTTTGACAATTCTGCAACAACAAAAATAGACGAAAGAGTTCTAAAAAGTATGCTTCCATACCTAAAAGAAAACTATGGTAATGCTTCAAGTATATATTCATTGGGGAGAGAAAGTAGAGAGGCAATAGATAGTGCAAGAGAGAAAGTAGCAAAAGCTTTAGGTTGTGATGGTAAAGAAATATTTTTTACCAACTCTGGGACTGAGTCTGATAATTGGGCAATAAAGGGAGTTGCTTTTGCTAACAGAGAAAAGGGTAATCACATAATTACATCTCGAATAGAGCATCATGCAGTACTTCATACTTGTGAGTATTTAGAAAAACAGGGTTTTGAAGTTACATATTTACCTGTCAAAAAAAATGGGGTGGTAGATATTAAAGAGCTTAAAAAAGCTATTCGTAAAGAAACAATTTTAATATCAATAATGTATGCAAACAATGAGATTGGAACTATTGAACCAATTAAAGAGATTGGGGAGATAGCAAAAGAGAAGGGCATATATTTCCATACAGATGCAGTACAAGCGGTAGGCAATGTCGAAATAAATCTTAACGAATTAAATATTGACCTTCTTACACTATCTGGACATAAATTTAATGGACCTAAGGGTATCGGTGCCTTGTATATTAAAAATGGCGTAAGGATAGAAAACCTTCTACATGGAGGAGGACAGGAGAGAGGTAAAAGAGCTAGTACAGAGAATGTGGCAAATATTGTGGGACTAGGGGAAGCAATAGAGTTGGCTACAGAAAATATTGAGAAAAAGGGGGAATATGTAAAGACCTTAAGAGAGAAATGTATCGAGGGTATTCTGGAAAAGATCCCTGATACAATATTAAATGGAGATCGAGAAAAAAGATTACCAGGGAATGTAAATGTGTGCTTTAAATATATAGAGGGGGAATCAATCCTTCTAATGCTAGACCGACTTGGGATATGTGCTTCTAGTGGTTCTGCTTGTACTTCTGGTTCCCTAGATCCTTCTCATGTTCTTCTAGCAATAGGGTTAGATCATGAGACAGCTCATGGTTCTTTGAGACTTTCATTTTCAAAAGATAATACTGAAGAAGAGATTGATTATCTTTTAGAAGTTCTACCGGACATCATATCAAAACTTAGGAGAATGTCTCCCCTGTATAATAAAGAATAATTTGTACAAAAAGTATTATGGAAAAATATAGTGATAAAGTAATGGACCATTTCATGAACCCAAGAAATGTAGGAGAGTTAAAAGATGCAAATGGAATAGGGGAAGTTGGAAATCCTCGGTGTGGAGACATCATGAAAATGTATATAAAAGTTAAGGATAATGTAATTGAGGACATTAAATTTCTTACCTTTGGATGCGGTGCAGCTGTTGCTACCAGTAGTATGGTTACAGAAATTATAAAGGGAAAGACTTTAGATGAAGCTTTAGAGATTACAAACAAGGATGTGGCAGAAGCCTTAGATGGGCTTCCCCCTATTAAGATGCATTGTTCTAATTTAGCACAAGCGGCTATTAAGGATGCTATAGAGGATTACAAAGAGAAAAAAACCAAGGATTTTTAAGTAGAATATTCTACAACCTTGGTTTTTGTCTTATCCTTTACACCCACACAAATCTTTTATTTTTCTCTTTTCTCAAACTCTGTTTCCCAAAGGCATACAACCTCTGAGAGAATAGAATCTGGATCAACAGTTAGCTGGATTCCAGCTATCTCAACTTGTATCTGCTCGCCCTTTTGCTTTGAATAGAAAATCGCATTACGAATATCTGCAATTACTGATAGAGAAGAGAGACTCGGGGAAGATAACATTACATAATTCTCCTTTCTTTTCGTGTGGGTTTTTAAAGAACAAGACATCAGATAAATAGAGGATTACTCACTCTTTATCTAATCATGAGTATATCAAAAAAGAACCCCAAATACTATAGGACCACTGTTTGTTTCAATTCACATTTGATAAAATAGAAACTATGAAAAAGAAAGTCTTAATAGGTATGAGTGGAGGAGTAGACAGCTCTGTAGCTGCATACCTTCTTAAAAACCAAGGCTATGATGTAATAGGAGTTACAATGCAAATATGGGACGGAGTAAGTGAAGAAAACGGAACATGTTGCTCACTCTCTGCAGTAGAAGATGCGAGAAGAGTTGCTTCAAAACTAGGAATTCCTCACTATGTTTTTAATTTCAAAAAATCCTTTGACAAAAAAGTCGTACAATACTTCATATCAGAATACCTTAAAGGAAGAACCCCAAACCCATGTATAGCTTGCAACAAGCATATTAAATTTGGTGAACTTCTTAAAAGAGCAAATTCCATGGACATTGAATATGTGTCAACAGGACACTATGCTCAAATAGTTCAACCAAGTAAGAAGACAAATAACAGATACCTTCTTAAAAAAGGCAAAGACTCTTCAAAAGATCAAAGTTATGTACTTTACAATCTAACACAAGAGCAACTAAGTAAAAGTCTCTTTCCACTCGGGAAATTGAGAAAGAAAAAAGTTAGAAAGATAGCAGAAAAAATCGGTCTTGCTGTTGCAAATAAGAAAGACAGTCAGGAGATTTGCTTTGTCACTGATAATAACTATAGTGGATTTATACAAAATCAGACCAAGAAAAATTTCAAGAAAGGAAATATCGTTGACTTACAAGGCAACATCCTAGGTCAACATAACGGAATACATAAATATACTGTAGGACAAAGAAAAGGTATTAAGACGATATCAAACGAACCCCTTTATGTTATCAAAATTGATACTACAAATAACCAAGTAATAGTAGGTAAAGAAGAAGATATCTATACCCACAAACTGATAGCAGAAGACCTCAATTGGATAGCAATTAAAGGATTAGAAAAGCCAATGAAGGTGAAAGCAAAAATAAGATATAGAAGTGAAGATGCAGTTTGTACAATTTCAAATATTGAAGATACAAAAGGAACCGTTCTTGTAGAATTTAAAGAAAGACAAAGAGCAATTACTCCTGGGCAATCAGTAGTTTTTTATGACAAAGATATTGTAATAGGGGGAGGAATAATTACAAAATAGCCTAGAATATTTTTTCGTTTTAGGATAAAATAGGGAGTCTTTTTTCTCATACCGACAGATTAAAAGGAGGTGAGGTTTTCTGGTAGACAAAAACAAAACGAAAAAACAGAAACGACGTAAAGAGAAAAGTAAACAAAAACCAACTAGTAAAACAAACGGCAAGAATAGGCATTAAAACCAAACAGAGAAAAGACAAAACTGCTCGCAAAGAGAGCCTATATAGATTTCACATCACTTTATATAGGCTCCCTTCCAACCCCATATTACATCCTCAATTCCCAAAGCCCATGAATATTACAATATGCTCTAATTATGTAATTAGGTTCTTCGTTATACTCAAACACCGCTTCAGGTGTGTCTGTCGGTTTAAGATAGACCCTTTCAACCTTGTCTCCGACAATAAATTCTATCCATTCAATGAAATGTGCTTCCTCCATAGGGTGTAGTATCTCCCCAACCGTTACTCTCAACTTATCCCCTTCAAAAGAAAGTACTGGTAAGTGCTTTTCAAAACCCTCATCTTCTATGTGCTCTTCTTGCAAAACCATAGGTTGATTACAACATACCAATGTTCCCGCCCCAGTATGAATCACTTCAACAATATTACCACACACTTCACATTTATAAACTTGATTTAACTGAGTCATGTTTATATAAAAATATTAAAATTTATCTATATCCAGTATACCCCATCTGAAGTTTCAAACAAATCATACTAATCATCTTTATACTGTATTAAAGATACTCTTTGTGCTAGAATTATCCCTTTGCAATGAATAAAACAAAAGATAATAAAGAAAACATAAGAAATGTCGCAATAATAGCGCACGTAGATCATGGTAAAACTACCTTGGTAGATGCCTTTATGAAGCAAACACATCTCTTTAGAGAAAATGAAGAGGAGATGACCCAAGAGAGAATTCTGGATGTAGGAGAACTCGAAAAAGAGAAAGGCATTACAATCAATGCTAAAAATATCTCAGTCAGATACAAAGGAGTAAAAATAAACATCATAGACACGCCAGGACACGCAGACTTTGGAGGAGAGGTCGAGAGAACTTTAAACATGGCAGATAGTTGCCTCCTTTTAGTAGATGCTAAAGAGGGATGTATGCCACAAACTAAATTTGTTCTCAAAAGAGCATTGGAGCTTGGATTAAAACCGATTGTTGTTATAAACAAAATAGACAAGAAATTGGCAAATATCGAAAAAACAATCTCAAAAACACAAGACCTCTTCCTTAATCTTGCAACAGAAGAAGAACAACTAGATTTTCCAATATATTATGCAATAGCAAGAGAAGGAAAAGTCTGGAAAGAAGTTCCTCAAGGAGATCTCCTTGTACCAAACAGCATCGAAGGAGATCTAACTCCCATACTAGACGGCATTGTGGAAACCCTCCCAGCACCAGAGGGAGATCCTAAAGCTCCATTCCAGATGCAGATAACATCCATAGAATATAATGAACACCTTGGGAGATATTTAATTGGGAAGATTGAAAATGGAGAAGTTAATACCAATGACCCAATATTATTAACTTCCAAAAAGGAAAATTTTGAAAAGAAACAGGGTAGGGTTAAGGAGATTTTTGTTAAAGAAGGGCTTAGCTGGGAGAAAGTCGACAGTGCTAGTGCAGGAGAGATTGTTGCAATTACTGGAATAGATTCAACAGACATCGGAGCAACCCTCTGTAGCATTGACAATCCCCAACCCCTAGATGAGATAAAGATAACACCACCGTCTGTTAAAGTTAAATTCTCTGCTAATTCCTCTCCATTTGTTGGAAAAGAAGGTAAGTTTGTTACAGCTAAACAGCTACAACAGAGATTGGAACAAGAAAAGAATTTAAATATTGGACTTAAAATTGAAAGAAGTGGAGGGAATAGTTATAACGTTTCTGGTAGAGGAGAATTACAACTCTCCATCCTCGTAGAACAATTAAGAAGAGAAGGGTATGAGTTTGAATTAGGTAAACCAGAAGTCATTCTAAAAAAAATTGATGGGGTAAAATATGAGCCAGTCGAAGAATTGAATATCGATGCACCAGAGGAATATTTTAGTGTCATAAACCAAGAGGTAAGTGATAGAGGAGGAACATTATTAAACATAGAACAAGAAGAGGGGACAAACAGATTTGTTTTCAGAATTCCAACAAAGAAATTAATAGGTTTACACAGAGTTCTCATGAACTCTACTAAAGGAACTGCTGTAATTAATAGCTATATTATTGACTACATACCATATAAAAAAGAGCCACCCCTTTTCCGTAAAGGTGTAATTATTTCCTCTGAGAGAGGAACAGCTTTAGATTACTCTCTAATGAGTATCCAAGAGAGAGGAAAGTTATTCATAACTGGGAGTATAGAAGTTTACGAAGGTATGATTATTGGAATAAACAATCATGAGAATGACTTAGAGGTAAATCCCTGTAAACCTAGAAAAAAGACTAATGTGAGGATGTCACATGCAGAGGTTACAGAGATAGCTCTTAAATCTCCAATGCTTTTGACCACAGAATTTGCCTTGTCATTTATTAAGGATGATGAGCTTATAGAAGTAACACCAAAGAATATTAGATTAAGAAAGAAACTTTTAACAAGTACACAAAGGGTGTGGGCAAAAAGAAAGAATCTAACTGAGTACGCTAAAACACATATAGAAGATTAAACCCTGTTTAAATCCTCATACTATTCACAGTATCTAGCACCAACGAATCAAATAGATTCTTTTTGGGGATAATTGTTTGTAAATAAACACCCTAGTAAAAAGGAAGGGGGAGCTAAACTCCCCCTCAGTTAACAATTTTCGTTTTGATTTAAAACCAAAACCTGTTTTTGTTATCTATCTCCAAATGATCTTCTCTCTCCAGATTGCTCTCGAGCTTCAGAAACATTGATAGGTCTTCCGTCGATTTCTTTTCCGTTGATTTGCTCTAATGCGTTCTGAGCTTCCTCTTCGGTGGACATAGTAACAAACCCAAAACCTTTGGATCTGTTCTTCATCCTATCGATGATTACTACTGCCTCTTCGACAGTACCAACCTCACTGAAAACCTCTTTAAGCTGTTCGTCTCTGACGTCCCAGCTAAGATTTCCTACAAATAATTTTTTACCCATTATTTATATTAAAAAAATTAAATTCGCTACACCATTAATCTGGGAGATTACACTCTAAGCAGTCTACTCACGAAGAAAGCTTCCATAGCTAGAATCATTATAACACATAGATAGGACGAAAGAAACAAGCACTGGACGAAGATTAAGAAATTGCCCTTCCTGCAATAACTCCTGTAACTGCAGCACCTGTTATAGAGCCTGATAAGCCAGCACCATCTCCAGCTACATATAAACCTTTTAAAGAAGTCTCTAACTTCTTATTTGTCTTTACCTTTGAAGATCTAAATTTAACCTCAGGGGCATACAGTAGAGTTGATCCAGAATTTATACCAGGCATAACTTTATCCAAAATCTCTAGTCCCTCCACAATATTTGTAACTACTCGGTAAGGTAAAGCCATAGAGATATCTCCAGCGGTGTAATCTTTCAATGTCGGTTCTACAAAGGACTTTGTTAATCTAGATGATGTACTTCTTCTCCCAGATTTTAGATCTTCTAAGGTTTGAAGTATTGGTTTCCCTCCCCCAATTGTAGAAGCCAACTCTGCGATGGATTTAGCATATGCTATTGTGTTCTCCACAGGCTTTGTTAGACTAACTTCACATAGAAATGCGAAATTAGAATTGTCTGAGTGATGATTAGAGTTAGAATGACCATTAACACAAACATAATTCTCATAGTGTTCCGTAGCAACTAAACCATTAGGACAGCTACAAAAGGTTCTAACAATGTCATGGTAAGTTCTGGTCCTGA
This sequence comes from Candidatus Dojkabacteria bacterium UBA2177, assembly GCA_002328805.1. Lineage (GTDB taxonomy): Bacteria > Patescibacteriota > Dojkabacteria > SC72 > SC72 > UBA2177. Next base: position 6,950 of record DCVX01000023.1, on the reverse strand, counting down.
TTCTATAAACAATTTCATACAAGGTCTCTGCGTGCACCTGCATAATAGCTGCGGGGAATTCGACCCTAACACCAACCTCTACTTTGTCATACATGTACTTAATGCCATACTTGTCACAAATTTTCTGTAACCATCGAGCATTATATCTCCCAGGAGCCAATAATACATTTTTACCTTCTATCTTCCCCTTATTCTTATTTCCTTTTAGCTTTACCCCCTTAAGTTTCCCGTCCTTTAAAAGTAAGTCTTCTACCTCACACTCATCATATATATCTACCCCCTTTTCTAAAAGATATTCCTGGAAATTTAAAATTACTTTCTTTAATTTGTCAGTACCTACATGCCTTGCTTTTCTAACTACTAGTTCCACATCATTCTTCTGGGCTTCAAATACAAGCTTTTGTAGATTCTTGTTCTCCTTTGGGTAGTATTCAGAATCAACACCAAAGTCTGTTAGAATCTTATCCACATAATCTAAAACCTTCTGGTATTTAGCTTTTGGCAAAATATGAAATGCTTTCTCGTGGGACAGAGCAGCAGTAAGTGTCAACTTACCATCCGAAAAAGTCCCCGCCCCTCCTATACCACACATGACTTCTTGGGGTTTTCTTTTTCCTATCACTTTTCCCCTGTCGACAAGGGCAATTTTAAGTTTGGACTTTTTTTGAAGAAGAGAATAACAAGCAAAGAGACCTGCAGGACCAGCACCAACGATCACTACATCGTACTGCATAGATAGTAGAGGTTATTTTAACAATCTATTTTATCTGTATACCAGACAGAAAACAAGATTCCCTTTTTATATCCCAAAGGGACTTCCCGAACTTATGACAACAGTCTTTCTATATGCTACAATATTTTGAGTATGTAAATTTAATGCCCCTATCTTTATGAAAAAAGACAAAGGATACAAAATACTTGGTATAGCAACACTTTCCTTTGGTGTTGTTCTTCTTTCTCTTTTCCTTGTACTTCTTTTTGGAAAAGAACCTACTGAGAATATTGATGAGTTTTCTTTTACCTCGCAATATATTGCAAAACAGAGTCAAGATTTGACAACCGAGATAGTTTTCAATGAGATTTCGCAAGGGTCTGAAATAAACCCTGTAAAACAGGGAGAGATAAAAAAAGATGAAAATAGAAAGGTCGTAAGTTTTAAGAGAGACTTATCTGAAGTGGAGATTAACAAGATTGAAGAAGAATATTCCATAAAGTTCACACAAGAAAGTAGTGTTAATGGTGTTTATACCATAGTAACTACAGAAGAAAGCAATGTGGAGAAACTAGAAAAAGACCCTGCTGTAGAAAGCGTGGAAACAGATATACCAGTAAAAATGGCTGCGGATGTAATTGATTGGGGGGTTTCTAGGATTGGTGCTGACAAAATATGGGACACAGCTACTGGAGTAGGTGTAACAGTAGCAATCATAGATACTGGGGTAGAAATGACACATCCAGATTTACAAGGGAAAGTTACCAAGGGTTACGACTTTGTTAATGACAAAGAGAGCACAGAAGACGACAATGGACATGGGACTCATGTCTCTGGGATAGTAGCTGCTTCGCGAAACGATATAGGAACCGTTGGTGTTAGCCATGGGACTTCGATTATGCCTGTTAAGGTATTAAACTCTGCTGGGTCTGGATATATCTCGGATGTTGCAAAAGGTATTTACTGGGCTACTGACAATGGTGCTCAAATAATAAATCTAAGTTTAGGTGCACCTGTAGATACAGATGTTTTAAGAAGAGCAGTAAATTATGCTGCTAACAAAGGAGTCCTAATGGTTGCCGCTGCTGGAAATGACTATGGTGCTCCATGCCAGTATCCTGCAGCATATGACAATGTTATTTGCGTAGTTGCTACAGACAGTTCAAACAGACTAGCAAGCTTCAGTAATGTAGGAGGGGAATTAGCTGCACCTGGTGTTTCTAACTATTCTACCTTCCTAGGAGGAAGTTACAGATACTTAAGTGGCACTAGTATGGCCGCACCACATGTCGCTGGGAGTTTGGCTATCTTGCGGGGGATTTGTACAGATTGTAAGTCATCTGAATTAGTAGCAACATTAAGGGAGACTGCTATAGACCTTGGAGCAGAAGGCACAGATATAATTTTTGGTTACGGCCTTGTTGACCTAAGAGTTGCTGCAGAGCAATATCTCAACATCCCAGAGGAAGAACAAATTCCTGAACAAACAGATAACGAAAAAGAATTAGAAGAAGTTTCAGAACCAGAACAGAATACACTTCAAACACCAGGGAGAGGAAATGTTGTAAGAAAAGAACCAACAGTAGTAAAACAGAAACCTGTAATAACAAAACCTGAGAAGGACAAAAACAACAGGTTTACAATGACAAAAATTGAGGATATAGAGATAGAATTTAAACTAGAGCCAGTCAGTGAAAATCCCAATTATGAAAAGACCGTTATCTATGTTAACAACAAACCTGTATATACAACAACCAAAACAGAAGATACATATACATTGGAATATAAGAACTTTGTTGGTGTCCAACAATTTGTAAGAGTAACTTCACACTTCACCAACTGCACACAACCTCAAGTGCATGATAACCTCATAATAGACAGAGTAAAATTAATGAGACTTAACCCAAGCAAAAGCATTCTAGAGAGAGGAAGAGAGGTCTTGGGAATTTCCTCATCCATTCCTTTCAGAGGTATATTTAATTTTTGGTGGTAAAAATATGGGAATACTTGTAGTCTTAGGGATCCTTATAGCATCACTCGTGATATTACTACTTATGGGAATAATACTTCCTAGTGGTGATAGTTTTGAAAATGAAGGTAGTGAAGAAGAGGCAGAAGGCGCTGAAGAGTAATTGTGATATACTTCCTACTATGTCAAAACAATTAAAGATTTACACAATAGAAAACAAGGAAGAAGAAAAGATTCTTAGGGAGAAAAGTGTCCCGGTAAAGGAAGAGCAATTTAAAGACTCTAAATTTCATGAATTTTTAGACAATTTACTCTACACAGCTCTAAATAGTGAAGAACAAGACAACGTCCCCGCAGGGGGTATAGCAGCCCCGCAGGTAGGTGAAAATATACGGGTTTTTTACACATTAAACTATGATACAGATAAGTGGCAATTATTTATAAACCCAAAGATAACCCCCATAGGATTCAGCAAAACTTCAACAATTGAAGGATGTCTGAGCGTTCCTAATATTGAAGGGGAGGTTTTAAGATACAGAAAAGTGAAGATTAATTACCAAGATAAGAACGGAAAACGGAAAACCAAGAAATTTAAAGATATAAATGCAATCGCAGTACAGCATGAACTCGACCACTTGGAAGGAGTTCTTTTCATTGATAAAATGAAAGAGTGAAATAAATTTAACTGTCCTAGAATGAATAACCTTAAATCGAATAAAAATCTCTTGTTAAAGCTACTGGCAATCTTTGTCGTTTTTTCTATGTCTACAATGGTTAGTTCTGGAAATTTTGCTTTTGCACAAGACATAGGCGAGCTCGAAGAAAAGGAAATTGAAAGGAAAGCAGATTTCTTACAACAGCTTCTCCTAGATATTCCAGAGACAACAGATAATCCTAGCCACATAATAACCTTTGTAGATCCATCAGAAGACAGTAGTGGAGTAGAGTTGGAGATAGATGAAGGAGGTTTTGAACAAATCTCTAGTCCATATACATTACCAGCCTTAAGTATTGGTCAACATGAATTAAGGTTTAGATTTACTGACAAATATGGTTCTACACAGATATTAGAAAAAGAGATAATTGTAATACCACGTCCTCCAATAATGAATTCACCTTTCTTTGAAGAAGGGTCTCTTAAATTATCCGGGACTGGGTTACCAAATTCAGATCTTGTACTAATACTTTCTTCGGGAAAGAATATCTCCGTCGAGGAGGTAACCATCGATGCAGAAGGAAATTGGAAAATCTCCATAAGTGAAGAAGAACTAAGTGAAGGAGTCTACACATTCTCCGCGTTTACAAGAAGAAATGGATATGCAAGTAATCTTTCAGAATCTTTAACTTTTGAGGTTGGAGAATACAATAGTGTAGGTTTCAATAATGACAAGGAGATATACTTTAGCTTTAAAGATCTCTCTTGGGAGAATCTCGGAGATATATTAACTCAAAATATTGACCTTGGGCTTCTTGTAGGAGGATCATTCATACTTGGCTTTGTAATATGCTTACTAATAACCTCCCTAGTTAAGGGGAGTATTGACAATAAAACTATTAAAAACTTTGAAAAGAAGATGGAACAAAATGGGCTGGGGAAAAAGGAAATAACACTTAAAGAGAGACTCTCACAGAAAGAAGAGGTAGAAGAAGAGAAGGAAGAAAAAACGAAACCGAAGAAAACAAAGAAAGCTAAAAAAGACAAGAAGAAGGAGAAAAAGAACAAAACTGAGAAAATTTTAACAAAGGTAGACTTCTTAAAAGATTACAAAGAGTTTGACCCTGATGATAACGAGGGGAGAGAGAAGGACAATATAGAAGTCAAAGTTACTTCAAAGTCATAGTTTTCGTGATAAAATATCCTTATTTACAAGCTACGCCAAGATGGTGAAATTGGCAGACACGCTACGTTCAGAACGTAGTCCTAGCAATAGGGTGGGGGTTCAAATCCCCCTCTTGGCACCATGCTAGTCTAATTTCCACTCCTGGATATTATTAAATCTTTGGTAAGAATAGTTTACATCTGAAAGATCTATCCCTTTTACTCTCTCCTTTACATAATAGGAGAATTTGGGGTTATACAAAAAGATGACGGGGGCATCCGCTATTACATATTTCTGGAAAAGGTCATACTTCTCCTTCCTCTCATTTCTATCTAGAGTCTTTCTGGCATCTTCTAAAAGAATATCTACTCTCTCATAAGTGTATCCAGAAATATTTAGATCAGGATAACTAGATTTAAGTGAGTGCCACAAATTATATTGATCTGGATCTATTGTAGTTTCCACTTCGTAAAGAAGAAGATCAAAATCACGAGTGGCAATAATTTCCTGTGTAATCTGTTTGTATGTAAGCTTCTCACTCTTTAAAACAATGCCTTCTTCCTTCAACAATTCTTCGAGTGTAGAAACCAGTCTTTCATTTGTCACACTATCAAAGTAACTCAAAGTAAAGGAGAGAATCTCCCCATTCTCCGCTTCAAAGAATCCCCCTTCCTCACTCTTTGTATAACCAAGGTTCTTAAAGTACTCTGCAGCTTTCTCGGGGTTGTAGTTATAATAGTCAATATCCCCGTTAAAAGCCCAAGAATTCTCTGCAAATGGACCTTTCCTTACTACTCCCCCTATATTAGAGTCTTCTATTAATTTCTCTCTGTTTATAATGTAACTTAATCCTATTCTAATATCCTTTCCTTCAAGAGTTTCTTTTCTGGTATTAAAGAAGATTAGCTTAGTACGGTAATCCTCAACCAGTTTGAATTCTTGTAAATTGGAATATTCCTCTGTAAAAGAAAGTAGGTCATCATCCCATGCTCCAATAGCATCTAGTGCTCCTATTCTAAATGACATCTCAAGAGACTCTTGGTCTGGAAAAACTTTAAGGATAATTTTATTAATAGCAGGATCTATAGAATCATATTCATTATCCTGTAGATAGACAGCATTCTGTTCTGTCCTAGTAACTTTATATCTGCCACTACCTATCGGATATCTTGCAAACATATTAAAAGGTAACTCCTCAAGCCTTTCTTCCTCTAACCTGTGTTTTGGAACAATAAATTGAGAAACTGCCTCAAAAAACGTTGGATTAGGTTCGGGCAATGTAAAACGTACTTTTTCGTCATTAACCTTTTCAACATCCACCCCTATGAGCGAAATCCCAATTGAGTCAAAACCATAATCCTCAGCCAATGTTTTTGCAGTAGAAAAAGTAAAAACAATATCATCTACAGTCACTTTCTCACCATCTTGCCAATACAAATTGTCTTGGATAGTAAACTCATAGGCCCGATCCTCTTCTACAAACTCCCACTCACTAGCCACACCAGGAAGAGGTTGACCCTCCCTATCTATATATACCAGTTTATCAAAAACTAATTCTTGAACCGTCTTATCTACATAATTTACTGACATAAATAAAGGATTAAATGTTGAAATCGCACCTATTGAACCCTCTACAAAAGTATCATTTACTTTAGAGTCATCTATAATCCTAGCTACTGCTTCAGATTGAAGGAAACTAGCTATTAAGAAACCTACACCAAGAAAAAGGATTATGTAACTGAAAGGGATGCTATTTTTAAAACCTTTCCACAAAAATTTGGGATAATTCCACCAATAGTCCCTAATATCAACCCTCTTCCTTTCCTCCTTGAGCTTTTGTCCGCTACCTTCCTGTATATCCAAAAGTGCCTCTTTCATAGAGATCTTGTCATTACTCTTTTTCTTAACCTTCGTTTTCTTCTTTTCCTCTTTCATTTTAAAAAACTAACTTATGAATATTTATATACAAGTTACTCCTATAAAGAAGTTATTCTGCATACTTAAGTATTGCTAGAGAGAGAACAACTAAAACAGCTATTAGGAATATTGTGAAGTAGTAAAGAAATTTCTCCAACCCTCTCTTTGTTCTAAACACCTCGCCTCCTCCTCCAAACATCTTCCCTAATCCCTCAGCTCTATTTTGAAGTAAAATACTCGCTACAAGCATCCCACAAACAACAATCTGTGATACCAAAAGTGTTTTTATTAAATTGTCCATACCGTATTATACATCAAATTAAATTATTTTCAGACAAAAAGAAATTTACTTGGAAGAATCTAGAGCTTTGTATATGGAACATAGGAAGGAAGAGAAGACAGAAAAGAATATAATTGAGATTATTGGTGTTACTTCAAATTTAGAGACCTGCAATCCTCCAAAATCTAGGCCTTTAAACATATATGTTTCTATATAGAAGCCAACCATAAAGAGTTTTAAGAGATAAATAAT
>DCVX01000018.1 GCA_002328805.1 Candidatus Dojkabacteria bacterium UBA2177 | reverse complement strand
TTTGCAGATAATCCAGATCTTATATCTACTGTGACTGCAGATTCTTTACCTCCTAGTTTGGAGATTAGGGCTAAATCTATAGACTCCTTAATCCAGGTTATTGAGAATATAAATGTAGCTAAGGAGACTAATGCTTATATAGATGAGGTTATGTATTTTAAGGATGTTGTAGATAATCTTAGGACTTTATCTAGGGTTATTACAGTTGGTTCTATAGTCTTAATTTCTATTCTACTTCTTATTACAATCTTCCTGATTAGGATAACTATTGGTTTTAATATTAATGCTCATGAGGATGAGATACAGATTATGCATCTTGTGGGTGGTACGGATAAGTTTATAAAGCTTCCTTTTATTTTAGAGGGTTTTTTCTATGGTTTGGTGGGTGGTTTCTTAGGTGCTACGTTGTTATTGGTGCCTTGGTATATTACTGTTTATTATACGCAGAATACGGATTTTTCTTTCTGGATAAATCAGCTTCTTACAGATTTTAATTTAGGTTTTCTAGGTTCTCTAAATATTACTTTTATCTTAATCTACTACTTGGTGCATCTTTTGTTTGGTGGTTTGCTTGGTGTTGTTAGTAGTTTTAGTGCAGTTAAGAGGTATTTAGAATAGTTATATGAAAAAGAGAAATATTGTTATAACAATTTTCTTAGTAGTTTTTTCACTTTCCTTTTTCTTTGGGTTAAGTAGGTATTATGAGAAGCCGGTGATAGCACAAACTAGTTGCCCTTCGTATATGGACACAAACTCTCCGGAGTGCTTCAACTATTTGCAAGAGCAACTTCTTAAGTTACAAAAAGAAGAAGGTAGTTTACAAAAACAACTCAAAGAAGAAGAATACCAGCAACTCTCACTAAACGAAAAGATTGCCTATATAAAAAACCAGATCAACCAAACAGAAAACACTATCAAGTCCTTAGAAATCAAGGTGGCGGCACACAATATAGAAATTGGACTTCTTGAGAAGAGTATCCGAGAACTGGAAGAAAATGTCGCTATTCTAGGACAAGAGATTTCAGTCCTTGAGAGTTCTGTGAATAAGAGAGTTACCGAATCCTACAAGTATTCATTTGTTGGTACTCTGGAATTATTCCTGGATTCAAAGAATTTCTCTTCTATTTTAAGAAAAAGTAAGTACCTAGCAATAACAAGGACACAGGATCGCGAATCCTTGGAAGTTTACAACACTAAGGTGACAGAGATTAAAGAGGAGGAAACTCTTCTAAGCGAGAAGAAAGCTGAAGTACAGGCGAAAAGGAATGCTCTGGAGGAAGAGAAAATTCAACTGGCTGAAGAGAGAGCTGTTCTGTCCAAGCAACAGAGTGAAAGGGAATATCTCCTTGCACTATCTAAAGAAAAGCAAGCAGAACTTCTGGCAGAACTAAAAAGGAACAAAACGATACAGGCCGACCTTGACCAAAAGATTTTGGCTTATATCAATGCAAACATGGGTACAATGACGGCAGAAGGTTATGTCGCCAAGGGAGGGAAAATCGGATATGTGTACCCTGGAGGAAATGCCTGTTCAGGATCCTCAGGTCCACATCTCCATTTTGCAGCTTCTACAACAACTTCTGGTTCTTTCTATCCAAATATTGACCTATATAAAAGTGGTTATCTAAAAATGGGAGGGCCTTCAGGTATCCCACCTGCTGCAGATGGTTGGGATTGGAAATTCCTCTTGCCAGGAAAGTTCGTTGTCCCAATGGTAGGACCAGGGGTTTACATAACACAGGACTATCATGACCCTAATCTCAATTACATCAAAGATCCCCAAGAATATCAGTACTATGCGACAGACATCTCAAAATTAGGTGGCTCGGCAAACGCTGTTGTTGTCGCCGCTGAAGCAGGATACGTCAAAAGAGGAACAGATTATTGTGGGCAAGATTATGTGATTATTTATCACCCCGATTTATATAACACTCAATATAGAACTATCTATGTTCACCTCTCCTTCGGTCTTTAATCCTCCCCCATCTTTTCAAATAACAAATATTTTGTTAAACTAGTCATATTAAATTTTACATAACATATATATAATGCCTAAAAAGAAAAGCACTTCTAAAAAAACTACCCCAAAGAAGAACAAAACAAAGGACACTAAAATAGATCCTAAAAAGATCATCCCTAAAAAAGTAGATCTTAAAGAGGTAAAACTACCTAAAGTAGAAGGTACAGAAAGCCTACAACCTGTATTAAAAGTCATAGGTATAGTTGTCTTAATAATCGCATCCTTAGCCCTAATAGACCTAGGTGTTCAATACCTAAACAACGATTACAGCGTTGCTATAGTAAATGGTAACAGAATATCTAAAAACCTATGGCATGAGAGATTAGAAGCTGCGTATGGGCCATCCGTTGCCTCTCAATTAATAGATGAGGAAATCATAAAAATGGAAGCTAAGAAAGCAGGTGTTAGCGTTACAGAAGAAGCTATAGATACAGAGATAGATCTCATTATACAGAGCATCGGAGGAGAGGAAGCTTTTGAGGCTGCATTAGTTGCAAGCAATCTTCCTTTAAAAGAGTTAAGAGACCAAATAGAAATTGACCTCTTAGCTACAGAGCTATTAGCACCTGACTTGGAATATACCGAGGAAGATGTTAAGGCATTCTTTGACCAATATAGTGATGTTATCTTCCCTGAAGAAACAGCAGAATTAGAGGAGGGAGAATTATTAGCATTCGAAAACTACAAAGATAGAACAGAAGAGGTATATTTACAACAGGAAGTACAAAACTACAAAGCTACATGGTTGGCAGAGAAGAGAGCGGAGTACAAAATACAAAATAACTCTACTGGTAAACCAGAGTATGGATTCTTAACAATTACTACAAACATAATTAATAACCTTTTAGATAATATATCGGGAGAGGGAACTGTAGAAGAAGTGGAAACAGAGTAATTGTTAAATTATTTGTAAATAAAAAGGGAGGCACTGCCTCCCTTTTTTAATACCTAGTTATTATTACTTAGATATTAGGCCTTCTCTGGTTCTACCAAACCATAACCACCGTTCCTTCTTCTGTATATCATGGACATCTTCCCTGTAGTCTTGTTTAGGAACAGGAACTGGTCATAACCTAACAATTCCATCCTCTCTATAGCCTCTGCCTCTACCATAGGACCAATATCTTTAACACTCTTAATTACAGCAATCTTAGGAACATAGTCAGAATAGTCATCTAACTCTCCCTCCACCTCCTCCGTAAGAGCCTGGAGTGCTGCTTCTGCTTCTAATACCTTCCATGGTTTTATACCTTCCCAATTTCCTCTTCTATCATAATATCGCTTTAACCTTCTATCTAATGTGTCCATAGCCAGGTCTATATTGGCATACATATCTTCTCCACTTTGTTCTACTCTTATTGGTGAATTGGGTAGTGTAACATTAATATCTACTCTAAAATCTTCCTTAACTCCTCTTCTATGTATATTTTCTTTAAAGAAGACTTCTATTAAAGTAGCTTCCTTTAGTAGCTTTTTCTTTTTATCTATCTTCTCTGTAACATATTCCTTTAGGGATTCTGAAGGTTCCATACCTACAAATGTTATCTTGATTTTATCTCTTGGCATTATGTTCTCTCCTAATTAATTTAGATATATTAATATAATATAATGTAGAGAGAACTATTTCCAATCCTAAATAATGTTGCAGAAATATTACTGGAAATATATAATATCCTTGCTGTTTAATAATCCGCGATAGCTCAATGGTAGAGCGAACGACTGTTAATCGTTTGGTTGTAGGTTCGAGTCCTACTCGCGGAGCCAATCACCTTTTTTTTCAGAACCTGTAAGTATGTGATATGGCTTTTTCCAGTCCCAGCTTAGTTTCATCCCATCCCATCTAAAGTTCGCGCAAAGTGTATCAACTATCTGGCGTTTATTAGACGGCGAAGCGTCTTTGAATCTAGATGAGACAATTTTTATGTTTTCCAAGAAATTTATCATCATAGAAGGAATCTCCTCTTGAAGTTCTTCTGTCTTAGAAATTCTCCTTTTAAGAGTATCAACATTTAAGTGTGCATTCTTTCTTAAGCTTATATATCCTTCTTCATCTCTCTCCCACTCTTCTCCCCTCCTGTTAGAAGGAACTTTCCTTAGTTCTGACAACTGTTTTGAATACTCGCTAAATTCGTCCTGTGCATTAGATAATTTGCCCTTTAAGACTACTAGATCTGTTCGGTATCTAGATTTCTCATCTTCAAAAAGATCAGAGATGTAGGAGGATAGTTGTTTAAACTTCTTTTCCGAGATCTCAACATCCTTAAACAAATCTACAATCTTCTCATCTATCAGAGATTCCTTCAAATACGAAGGTCTAAGAGATTTTTTACTCTTACATGGCTCTGCCCTATTTAAACACCTGTAATAGGTAATACCTTTACGAATAGTTCCAGACATATTTCCACCACATATTTGACACTTAATAAGGCCATCCGAATAGGCATATTCACTCTTACCTGGCGATTTTGGATGTGAAGAGGACTCCAATACCTCCTGAGCCTTAAAATAGAGCTCTAGGCTCACTAGGGACTTATAGGAGCCCTTTATTTCCTCTCCATTGTATTCAAATAACCCTGCATATTCCTTCTTTTTTAGTAATTCACGAACCGATTTCTCACTTTTATAGGGTTTCCCCGTTCTCGGACTTATTAAGCCTTTTTCCTTTGTAAACTCATATATCTCATATACTGTGTATTTGCCACTTCCAAACCTTTCAAACATCTCAATTATTATTGGGGCATTCTTAGGTTCTACCTTCCAAACCTTCCTTCCTTTCTCTCCTACATATTTATATCCTGGAATGATTTGATTTGGAGGTTGTCCTTGAGAGGCTTTTAAATCCCATGTTCTCCTTGATCTAAAGCTAGTCTCATCACTAGAATGTTTAGCCATAGCGAAGTTAATAGCTAACATCATCTGATCACTAGCTGAATTGGTAAAGATTTTGTCAAATGTATATATTTTATCTATTAACCCATCCTGTAAGTACCAAAGAATTAATCCTCCATCTCCAAAGTTCCTTGCCAATCTGTTATGTTCTGTACATACTATTCCCTTTACATTGCCCTCTTTTCCTTGTTCTGCAAAAACATCAAGCATTTCTTTAAAACCATCTCTTACGAATGCTTTATATGCTGTCATACTATCTTGAAAAGTTTTTACTATTCTCAAGTTATTCCTTTGAGCTATTTCTTCGTTCGTTTTGCGTTGGTATTCTAGAGAGTTTTGTTGTCTTCTTGAATTACCCTCTTGGTTTTCTTCTGTAGATTTTCTTATATATCCATAGACAGGGGTTTTCTTTTCTACTTTTTCTTTAGGCATTTTTATTAGATATGTTTGATTTATCTAACTCTGTTCTTTCCCCAGTGTCTAAGTTAATATTGTAGTATTTGTTTTCTTTTTTACTATAAAGGATTGCCTTATGGTTTTCTTGTATTCTCACTTTATCAAACATAGAGAATCTTCCCTTTAAGAATCCCTTAACATATATCTTAGTTAGTTGGGGTTTGTAGAGGATACTAAACATAGCACTGAAAAGATTTTTAAATTCTTTGTTGGCTGGAATATCCATGTTGAGATATTCTACTATGTTTTTAGGTTTTAATAAAACTTATTGAACAGAGTGCATAGATGTCAAATCATAACCCTTAAGCTTCTTAAAATAGTTCCTATCTATCGGAGAGACAGACATTAAGTCTTGACTGTTTCTCAGATAAAAGATTTGTATAAGTGCCAACTAAATCTGGGGAGGAATAATCACAAGATCCCCACCCATAAACAGAATTGTAGTAACTGTCACAACCCATAAAGCACAACTGTACATTACTCTCATACATAGGACTTTCTGGATCACTTTTTCCTAAACAATCAAGATAACAAACAGAGCACTCCTTTGCTATGTTAAGACTATATATGAGATTTTGCAATTCAGTTATTTCCTCATCCGTACAGAGATAACTTACAGGTGGAGGTGGTGGTGGTGGAGGTGGTGGAGGAGGAGGTGGTGGTGGTGGCGTTGATGTTGTAGCTCTTGGAGGAGATGCAACAATTGGTTTCTCCTCTATTATTTCCTCTATAATCTCTTCCTCTACTTCAGTCTCATCTTCTTCCATCTCTTCTAAAAACTCAGCTTTTAATCTAGCTTTTAGTTCTTCCTCTTGTTCTTCTTGAAGTCTTTGCTCCGCTAACCTTCTTGATTCAACAATTTGAGGCAAATTTGTTAAACCCCAAAAAATTACTATTACTAAACATAACAAAATAAATGGGGCTCTTAGGAAAAATGTTTTTCTATTAGATTGGAATTGTCCCTGTATTTTCTGAACTATTGTCTTTCTGTTTTTATTCATAAGAAAGATAAATAAAATAGTGGGGTTACTAGGATTATATCTTAACCTCACAAGAAAAACCATAGTTCACTCATCTACCAAACAATTATAATCCAATTTTATATTTTGTTAGATATATATTTATAATCAAGATATTTACAAAAAAACCAATACACATCTGTCCAATTCTCTTTGTAAAGTATTCTCAAATGTATCTGCTGTTATACTTGGTAATTGACATTCATTTTCTTCTCCTATATCTGCACATTTCTCGTTCCATCTTTCATGAAGACTATCATATGCACCATCCCGACAAAAATCATATAATTCTTCGTCTTTTGGAATCTGATCTTTATATCTAACAGCACACCTATCAAGTTCATTCTGAAGTGAATCATCATAACTCACAACAGTTTCATTTGGTAAAAGACAGTTTGGATCCTCTCCCTTGGAAGCACATGTCTCCTTCCATCTGGAACGGTAAGCTTCATAACAACCATCAGAGCAATCGTAATATGCCTTTAGGGCTTCGGCTCCTGGATTAGAAGTGATTTTTGTGTTAGTGCTTTCTTCGGATGAAATCGTATATATTATTGTTCCTGCTAACATATTTACTGCAATAGACAAGAAAATGAAAACTAAATACTTAGATAATAGTCTGCTTGTACTTCTCCCAATTAAATAACCTACTAATCCCAAGATACCTCCTATTACCACTCCTGTTATAATTCCCCCACCAAGTAGGAATACACTCAAAATTGTTATAATTGTTACAAATGTATAGTAGGTGTTTGCTCTTTTTTGGGCAACCTTTTTCTCTTGCTCATAATCTACTTCTTCGTAATGTTCTTCTTCCTCTAGGGAATCTGACAAGAACTGCTCCTTAGCTTTCTCATACTGTTTTTTAGTAATATCACCATCCTTTAAAAGTTTTTTTAGCTTTTCTACTTCTTCTGCGAAGCCAACATTTTTTGAACTTCCCATATATAACTAATTATATAAAAATTACAAATCCTTGCAAACTCTACTTTATTCTATCATTTATATGCTGTATTTCATTATTTATTATTTCTGAACTTTAGATGTTTCAATAAGGTTATTCCAAGCTTTCACATATGTTTTGTTAAGTTTTCTGGAGAAAATGATCTTATTATTGTTTTTTAGTATTACTTTGATCCTAGAGGCCTCTTTATTAAAGGATAACGAATCCAAATTTCTTACAAGGTCATCATTAAATGGTATTTCAATTGTTACTGGTTCATCAGGCTCTATGCTTATCTTATCAAAACGATAATGTTCCTGAGCATTCCAAGAAGTATTGATTCTACATTCCTGCTTATCTATTTTAAGAATTAAATTGTTAATATAAATTTTTGACTCTGAATTATTTATTATATTAAGCTTCAATTTTGAATAGATTGTCTCAGAGTTAGAATATTGGAAAAAAGCATCTTCCAATTTTACCTTCAGTGTCTTTCCAGCTAGTTTGTTGTATAAATTCAATCTAGCTACAATTGCTCCTACGATAAAGAACACTGGATACCCAATCCAATTTAATAGGGGAAGGATTCTATCAATATCTGCATTAGCAAATAAGTTTCTAAAATTTTTAATAATTTCAGACATCTTTTATATCATTAATAGCGTCAGAATATTGCTTTTTCATATATTCTTTTCCAGCTTCATTAACCAAGTCCTCCCAAGTTGCAAAATTGGTATGAAGAGAAATAAATTTTGCTCCTTCAGTACTTGATAAAAGTTCTTCGGAAGTTTCTTTCATAAAGACTTTTTTGAACTCATCTCGTAATCCTTGCAGTGATGAAAAACGACTGTTACTTCTAAGGAAAGAATCGTTAAGAAGCAATTCTAACTTCACGCTCTGTTCTTTGGGTACTTTACCAGCATTCTTCTTAATTTTGTCTATCCTTTTTGAAACTTTATCTACACCTTTAATCTTTATATTCATCATTTTTTCTAAATTAAAAATTATACTCTCTAATATATTATACCATTCTTATGCCATCAAAATGTTTATATAAGGTAGATATTAGTGCTTTTCTAAGTAAATCATAAGCCTTTCATTATAAGTGTCCAAACTCTTCCTTAAATAATCCTGAATATCTTCCTAGATCTCTAAGTTGCTTCCTGCTTCTTTTTGTTAATTCGCCATTATAATAAGGTCTTCTGTTATTTTCCATTTTGTATTTGATCTTTAATGTGCCAATTAATGCATTAAAAGTTCTTCTGTATGACTCTGAAACAGTCTGTATATCATAAAGTAATCCTGCACATTCTTTACATTTAAATTCATAATCTTGATAAAAAAGTGATAACTTTCTCTTCTCACAAATTGGACAAATTAACCATTCTCTCCAACCTCCATAATTACACTCTGTGCTATCTATATCTATCATATATCTATCAATTACAAAATCTATATCTTCAATAATGTTAGATCCATGGACAAAGGTATATCTCTCCCCTCCTTTAGCTATTGTAATATATGGTGTTTGTTCAACTACTCCTCTCATGCCTATATCATACAAAATAGGACCTAAAAGATTAAGGTTCGTTATTAAGATCTAGTCGTAATATTATTAAACTATTTCAGTCCTATTATCTTCATCCAATAGATTAATCCATTTCTTCCCATTAGGAAACTCTTCTGTTTTGTATTTTCCTAAAAAAAAGTACTCTGGTAGTTGAGAAAGGATTCTAGCATTATTTTCTCCTCTTAGTTGATGATCGCAGTTTGGTATCACATATGTTTGCAGTTCTTTAACAGAGCTTGCATATTTTGATAGAAAATCTATTGTATCAGAAGCTATTACTTCATCTTCTTCACCCTTCACTAAGTATAATTCTCCCTCATACATTGGTAGGTTTTTCTGTATTTTATCCCTACCCCCTTTTACTTCTAGAAAGGGATTAATCGCAAGTATCTTTGTAACCTCGGGATACTCCCAACCTGTTAATATGATTGCTCCTGCACCCGCAGAGAGACCTACAAGCCATATTTCAGGAGTGTTACTACCACAAATAGACTTTGAATTGTCTAAACAATAGTTAATAATTGTTCTAACGGTTAGTTCATATTCTTGAGGTCTATCATTTGGTATTCTTACAAAAGAGGCTATGTCCTTTTCTTGTATATAGTTACCCAGATTAACATATTTATTTAAATATCCTTCTATACTACCTCCTGCTCCAGGAATATTAATAATGATTTTTCCTGTATTAGTAGGATGATACCCTACCCCTATATGCCACCAGTCATGCAATTGTATCTGGTCTGATTTAAACATCGTTCTTTATATCATTTAAATACTCTATCATTTCATCTAAATTATCCTTCACCTTTACTAGACAATGCTCCTTCCCAATACTTTCTAAAAAGTTGTATTCTGCTTGGAATATTACATCGTCAAACCAAAGAAACTCACTATCTGTGTCTATACCCTCTGTCTTGAGGGTATCCCATTTAGTATTTTTAATATCCTTTATCATTTCTAGTATGTCCTTATCTATATCCTCCAAGTGATAAAAAGCTATATCATTTTCCCCATGCTTAGTATGTGTACTTAACCAATATACCTCTCCTTTAGATACATCAAATACTTTGTTAAGAAATTCTTTTAAATGTGGCATCTGCTTGTATTCCTTTGTGTCTAGGAATACACCATCTATGTCTAAGTATATTTTCATAGTTTTCTAACTGCTAATATTTCATTCCTTATATTTTCATTAATATCTTTATCTTCTGACATTACTTTTGTTACACTTTCCCAACTTGCTTCCTTAAATGTATTTTTTTTGAAAAACTCTTTTAAATCCATCAAAAAGAAATTTAAAATGTCCTTTGTTAAATAACCCCTAAAGACCCATCCTGGGGAGATGTTAGTATTAGTTATACCAACCTCTATCTTTGGATAGAGAGTTAATGATTGAAACTTTGGATAATCATCCTTGAAGTATGTGTACATAACCTGATCTACTAGTACACTCCATCCTAATGAACAGAAAAACAGAGGAATATCCTTATCAGGTACATGAGACAACTTTTCCATACAGAGATCTCTGTGAGGGATATAGATACCCTCTCCAGAATGTTCATGGGCTTGAGTTTGTTTTACCCATTCATGAAATTGATTTCTAAATCTGTTGTTATAGTAATCTTCTATCTTTGATTCTGTAGATGAAATCTTTATATTATATCCAACCTTATCTGTTGATATAAATGGTGCTTGTACTCTAATCTCCTCATTTGTATTTACATTCCTGTATATCATATCTCCATTACCAATAAGTGTTTCTCCACCTTCTTCTCCAAGAACTCTTCTTGAATCTTCTTTAGTAGCTAAAGTAAATGCTATTCTGTTGGGTATATGTTTTCTTAATCTTTCTGTAAAAACAGTATCTGATGGTTTGGAAGAAGACAGGAACATATATATCCCAAGCTCTTTTCCCTTTTTCGCAATCTTACAAAAAATCTCTTCAAATTCATTTCCTATACTAGATAACATTAGAATAGCAAACTCATCTACTAATATTACAATGTGTTTAGGATCTTTTTTATTCTCTTCTCTATCTTTTACAATTTTTGTAAGGATTTCGTAAGATTTATGTATATCAGTTGTAATATGAGAGAGAATATTAGGTATCCCTTCGTATTGCATTGTCTCTAAACCCATTTTAGGCTCAAGGATTACTAGCTTAGTATCGTTAGGACCTTTTGTTTCTAATAGTGTATATATTACTGAATCAATAAACATAGATTTACCTGTACTTGTAGCTCCAGACATTAAAAAGCTTCCTGTTTCAGTAATATCCTTAATAACCAAATTGTTTTCTAAATCTCTTCCTAATACTAATGGTAGGTTAAGTTTTTCAAGTTCTTCTTTACACTCTTTTAGCTCTTCTGTTAGATATACAAACTCTTCTTGGGCATTAGGAAGCTCTACAACGATATTTAAGGCATCTGTTTTTGATATATATGTTCTTGTATATGAAAAAGCTGATTGAAGTGCTAATGAGAGATCATCTTTTACTGAAAGGAATTTATCAACATCTTCCTTTGATTTAGCTTTTAATATACATCTAGCTATCTGAGTCCCTGAGGTTTCTTCTATGAGTGACACCACTATTCCATATGTTTGAAAAATACCTATTATGTTATCAATGTCCATGTGTTAGATTATAACATCGTTTTTTAATAGATCTAAAGCGATTAGAACATCTTCTTTTCGTAGTCTATATTTAGAAGATAGAACTTTATAATCATTCCAGTTTAAAGATTCTATGTTTTTTGATTGTTTATATAAGGCTCTTATTAACTCTTCTAAAGCAAGGATAGCTTGTTCTAGTTGTGTCCCGAACTCTTCTGTCGCCTCTTTTTTTTCATCTTTACCTTTGATTTCATTATATTTCTTATGCAAGGAAGTAATGTCTTTATAAAGCTTTTTCATATCTATTTTGACAATACCCAGAGCGACTAATGGTTTTTTAAAAACTGATATATTGTTTTGGAAGAGATCATCTTCTATTTTAAGCATTTTAAATGCAAGAATTACATATGGGGTATGTGTTTTTCTATACATTTTAACTTCTGACCAAGTTATATAGTTGTGAACTTTTGAGACAAGTGGTCTCCCACTCACAGAGGTACATTAATGTATCCTCTACTAGAGTTTCCCCTAGTAACTAGGTCAGTGATTGAGAGACGGAAGACCGCCTAACACACTGATCTGGATTTAATTTTCATCACCATGCCTAAATAATAGGTTTAGGTAATATTACAAATTATACACTTTACATGCTAAACACTACAACATAGATGCTATTGGTATAATATAAGTGTTTAAATACGAATACCTTACACCTACTTATATAAGATGAAAAAAGCTTATCAGGATAAAGCTATCTGTTTGTTTCTACTGTTAATTAGTACTACTATTACAATATACATTGATTCCTTTTTCCAAATACTCTTTCTCCAAAAAAGTTCGCACACTTTGAAGTACGCGGAGCCATCTTCCTTTTAATTTCCTCTTATAGTATCCCTTTTAAAAATCTTTACTTATTTAATACAAAATTATAAAATAAACCCATAAGATTATATTATCTTATACCATGATAGAAAGAGAAAGAGATAAAACAAATTTAATAACCTGCAAGAAAGAAATATTAAATAGATATCCCGGCCTATTCTCCAGACACACCTTTAATCAGGAGGATTCATTCTATATAGAAAATCCCAACCCTCAGAAATTAGGTCTATTTAGATTCATGATTCTCCCTGCCGGTGTAGTTGCCGTATCCTCTTTCAAAAAAGACTCCATTTGGGATATCGAAAACGATGATTCAAATAATCATTTTCTAGAAACAATTAATACTATTGTAGAAGAAAAAATTGAATCTGGAACTAAAGACATACATGACCTAGTCCAGGAGTTACATTATGATACAGAGATATATTTCTTAAGAATATTACCTTATGAAGATACTCACTCATCTGCCGTAATAACAAGCTTACTAGATATTAGATATAAAGATTTACTGGATTCTTCATTTTCACCTGAGATACAATGATTAATGTTTTTTGTTTTCATAAACCAAAATGGAAAACGAACCAAATTTTCAAGTCCTCATAACATCTAACGAACAAGTTGCTACAGCTTATCCTGAGATTTTTGAGGAACTTCACATAGATATTATCCCTATACACATTGAAAAAAATCATGAACAAATTGATCACTCTACAGAACCCAGGATCATATTAATACCCTCCGGAATAATTTCTGTAATATCTAAAAACAATCAAGATTTTATATGGGGTGATTGTCAAACAGAGGAATATGAAAACTTTCTAATGGAATTAAACAAAAAAACTAGGGAATGGAGTATAGAAAACACAAAAGGAAATACATTATCTCATCAAGAAATGATAAATGGTAAGAAACATATCATCAAAATTTTCCCTTACCAAGACATAGATGCTGGTAAAGTTTTAATTGATAGCATTGAGAGTAAATTGAAAGTGTTAGAATCTTTAAAAAACCTATAGAGTAGACTATCTCGAGTATTTTTGAAATACAAACCTCAAAAGAAACCACAGAGATATCAAGACAAATTGCAAAAGATATTCTAGAAAATGCAGAGTTAGAAATAAAAAGACTTTGATTTCTTAAAATTTTTAATCTGAGTATCCCATTGCCCAATATAAAACACTCTGCTAAAATGTAGCTGATGCTTTCCAAGACAGAACTCGACTTAAAAACAGCAGACAACTTTAACCAAGATTACGAAACATATCTCCTTGAAGGCGGACGATTCCCCTACGAAGACTTTAAATACATAACAGATATCCTTATAGAAGATTCCTCAATATCAATAAGTATAGAGAAATGCCCCTGCACTAACCAAATTACTGGCATATGTGACCTCTGCAATTTAGAGTTATCTCCAAAAGAAATAAAAATATATGGAGCACTTCGAAGAAAAATGAACCCTGATATCCCAACCTTAAACGCTCCTACTGTTGTAAACCCTTGGCAGATGCACGATATAGAACTTGCACGAGAGATATTTTTCTTAACAGACCCAACTAAAGAAAAATACGAAGTTATCACGGAGTTGTTCCCACATATGTTTAAGGTATAACAACTATACTTGGTTAAACTAGACCTATACTTCACAAAATCATTTTGCTATCATAAGGTTTAATGAGACCCTTATCGAAATCAAAAAAATATCCATTACTCTTTTCTCTTGCAATACTCCTTTTCTTAGGAACAATAGTCATTCTCTTCAAAGGTGTTGAGAAAGAAAGAATACTACTTGAACAACCTACAGATGTTGTAGTAGTCAACACATCTACAGTTTCAACTCAAATATACTGGAAAACAAACCCTACTCAAATACAGAGATTAGAGTATAAAAAAGCAACAGAAACAGGACTGTATAAAACAGCAAGAACAGACATTATAGACATTGAAATTCCAAACAAACAGAGAATATATTACACAACACTTTCAGACCTAGAACCAAACACAGGATACCTTTTCAGAATAGAAACCAATGGTCAAAAAGGCGAGAATGAATACTCCTTCAAGACAAAACCAATCTCCGACGAAGTACTTTTACCCGAGATAACTACAGGTAAAACAGGTAAGCAGAAACTACTCTTAATAACCATAGATGATGGAGAACAATATCTCCAGGACACACAGTATCATGGCACATGGGCATTAGACACACAGGATGGGAATTATATCGTAGAGACATATGCAGACTATACCAAGGAAAGTGAATTAAAGAGCCAACTAATGGATATAATCTCTTCCCCAATATATGCCCAAAGTGGAGCTAATTGCAAAACGAATGTCAAAGTTAATGTTTCGACCTCACCTAGCAAAGCAAAAGTGACCGACATTTTAAACAGATGGGTACAATCTTGTCCACTCGGAGGATATCCCAATGAGTGCTATGAAGACGTATATTGCAGAGCACTTAAATATGGGATAGATCCCGCTTTTGCAATAACAATATGGTCAAACGAATCGGGTGGAAGTAACTATGCTTACGTATCCTCTGTCGAAGACTTCGGAATACACAACAATCCATCCGTACCCGTTGCTAATTTCGACAAACAAATAGAACACTTCCTTCAGAAGATCGCTGTACCATCATACACTGGAAATACATGTGTGTGGGATCCAGCTTTTGAACAGGCATATAACCCTACTTTGGGTACTGGGGTCATTATGTGGGGTGCAAAATTCTTAACAGGAGGATGTACAACCTTTGACCAATTGAAGCGGGGATATGAATATATGAGCCAGATTAATCAGATTTATGGATGGTACACAAACAAAACTCTAACATGGCCATTTACAGTAACTGCAAAACCAAATGCCTGCAGTTATGCCAATGCATATACAAATACCACCTATAATAGTTGTAATAGCAAGGGAACAACTACAACACCCCCAGAAGAACCTCCTACCCCTCCCCCCTCGACAACTCGTAAATGGTTGGCCATTACTGGGATTGGAAACGATGGGAAACGGATATCCCCAGAAGTTGATTTGCCATGCGAATCACTTGGTTGGAACACCTACTGTACCTGTATCTGGAAATACAATATTAAACCTGGAGAATACACAAAAGATGCACAGATCGGACAGACTTGTACTGTAGATGGAAAGGTCATCGCTACTTCAACAACTCCCGAGCCTCCACAACAACCTATACCAGAAGAAAAGGGTTGTTGCTTGTTTAATGACTCCGTAGAATATACAGAAGTTAAAGAATGTGCCGGAGAAATATTAGAAAATGTTACTGAAAGATATTGTAAAGAAAATAATGCTAGGATAAACCTTGTAAAAGGGGTAAATATGTTTGAAGCACCTCTTGTAGTAAATAGTAGCCAGATTAAAATCGGGACAGCCAAAGAACTAATTGAAACTTCAAACAAAGAAATTCTCGCCGTTGGACTCTTCCGAAACGACCAGTGGGAAAAGATTGTCAAGAATGAAAACGGACAAAACTATGGAACTGACTTTAACCTTGTTCCTGGAGAAGTATATGTAGTAATTGCATTAGAAGATATTGAGATCCCCATAAAAACAATAAACATACCATACGAAGTAGAGGTATCCCAACTAGTTGGGTGGAATCTGGTTCCAACATCATTATTTAAAAATACCATATCAACAACAAAGAATATATTACTAAATACAGAATATTCTTATATTAAGCAAATAGCTGTTTGGAATAATCAACAAAGTCTTTTTGACTACACCCTTAGAGATAATGCCGGCAAAATATTCGGAGATGCTATCAATATCTCAAAAGAAAGAGGAATCTTTATAAAAATTCCCTATTAAACAAACCTTTTCACTCCTCCCCTTGACAAAAATTAGCACTCGATGATACCATTTGCTATATATAAATTGTAAGGAGAAAACATATGAAAATAGTAAAAAGAGAAGACAATAAGAGGTCATACCCAACCACATACACTCCTTTTAGATCAATCTTTGATGACTTCTTTGCACCAACCGTATGGGATGAATTCTTTACATTCCCCACAACATACTCTAACCTCTCTGCAGATGTTTGGGAGGAAAAAGATGATGTCTTCGTAAAAATGGCTCTTCCTGGAATTAAAAAGGAAGACATAAAGATAACAATTAACGAAGATAACATATCCATCAAGGGAGAGACTAAAGAAAAAGAGGAGGAAAATAAGGACAAGAAATACTACTACAGAAGTATGGAAAGTTCCTTTGAACAGAGATTCAATCTCCCAACAAAAATAGACCCTGACAAAGCAGAAGCAGAGTTTAAAGATGGGGTATTACAGGTTAAACTTCCAAAGACAGATGAAGTTAAACCAAGAGAAATTGAAATAAAGTAAATTTCTTAAAAATAGGTAATTAGAAGGGGCTTGAAAAATAGCCCCTTTTCTCTGTAGAATGGAAGACATTGGAACAAGAATTTAGAGACACAGCAGAAAAAGAGCCAGCCTTAGTAACTACTGCAAAAGAAATCCTAGTCCACCGCATATCCACCTGCAATAACACCTCTTACAAAGATTCTAAAGTGCAAGAATTAGAAAAACTAACTACAACCCCAACAGAACAACTTTACGAAACAAAAGAACTACATGGAATCTTAGGAGAGGCAATATTCCTTAACTTCATAAGAGAATCTGACATAGATATTAAAGTTGGTAGTGGTGAAGACGATATGGCAGGAATAGACTTCTACCTAAATGGTTTTCCTATGGATATCACAACAGGCTTTAACAGCGTTGAGAAGAAAGTCCAAGCTTCTAGATTTGCAACACTCTATGTCCCTAGGCATTATGGACAGAAACACGCATTCTCAGAAGACGAAAATTTTACAAGGAATAAAACTTATCTAATGGATCATATACGTGGCAACTTTGTAGACAACAAAAGCTATCTTTATGACCTTCTTACAATAAATCTAGATGTCCTAAAAAACATAAGAGCTCAAATAGATAATCCTACCCCAGACAGCCATTTCGCAAATGCAGGAGTAAATAATGAAAAGAATTTAGCAACGCTTCTGAAAATTTTAATAAATTCCAACCTATGGCCTAAGTCAGATTAAAAAGATTCTTAACACAGCTTATGCTAGAAAAAGAGCAAGTAGAAAACATTGAATTAGAAAGAAAAGTAAGCCCCCTTTTACAAGTATCCAGAGATATAACAAATTACAGATTACAAACAAGCACGAACGGTTCATATAAATACCGAGAACAACAAGCTCAACTGTTGCTTTATCTCGAAGAACAGCTTAACTGTGAAGAACCACATTGTTTAACTAAAGGAATCCATTACGAGGCCCTATTTTTTACAGCCCTAGCCAGTAGATACCAACCTAATAACTATTTTAACAATCCTAAAGTTTCTATTTCTACAGGAGATCAGGACCAGAAAGGAATAGACTTCATCGTGCATACCAAATCCAACAAGTTTCCAATAGACGTAACAGTAGATCCTGGTGGCTACCCTAAAAAAATGAGAAACAAAAACAGCCTCTCCTTACTACTTCCTGAGATAGACCCAGATACAAGGAAAAGATATTTAAGTTACTTTGAACAACACACCCTAGATGCAGACCTTGAAGATTTCTTACAGAAGGTATTCTTTCTTAACACTGCTATATTAAATAATTGCCATCCTAACTATACCCTATTTATAAAAAATGGAAAGAGAAAGAAAACAGGGAAACCTAGTTCAAAGAGACCCTTTGATGAGGAACTTTTTGGTTTTTCAAATTACAAACAAAAACATCAAATCTCTATAAATAAATCTGTCTACCAAGATACTATGAATCTACTATCTATAATTAAAAATCCTAATTTCTAGCCTCCTTAAGCAACTTCATAAGAAGTGCAGATTGTTCTTCGTCTGCAAGACGAGGAATAAAATCATTTCCCTGAAGAATAGGTGTAATCTTTGTCTGTATATATTGACCATCATAAAAGTAATGAGAAAGAACTAAGCCTTGCCTTGTCCCTATCCAATAAATCTGGTCAAAATAAAGATTACCTAAACCATAAAATATCACACCATCTCCATACAGTTCATAAGTTTGAGGTTGGTGAGCCTGTGTCCCTACAACAATATCTGCACCAAAATCTATTGCCTGTTTAAATACACCCTCCTGGTCTGGAACTGCAACAGGTCTATAGCATGGAGGATAAATTACATCTGTAGCAGGATAACTCCAACACTCTTGAAATTGGAACGTAACAATAACAACATCTGCCTTCTCCTTTGCTTCTGAGATGTCTCCTCTAAGCTTTTCTACAGAGTAAGAATTCGCTCCCGCTCTATCCTTTCCAGCTAAGGCCAATGTTCCTAACATTGTGTCGTAATAGTTGTACCCTACAAAAGCTATTGTAGATCCATTAACCTCCTCATACAAAACCTTACTAGCATCCTCGCTATTAAGACCTCCTCCAAAATACCTCATACCTAGGCTTGTGTAAGTTTCTATTGTGTTTTTGTTATATTCACTACCAAAGTCATTATTATGGTTCCCTGTTAATTCAACGATATCTACACCAGACTCCTCCAGAGTTTCTATGTATTCAGGTTTAGAGCAAAATCTCATACCGCTATAAACTGCACAACCTTCTACAAAGGAAACCTCATTGGAAACATGCGTTAGGTCTGCATCAGCAAGGAAAGAACCTATCTCCTTTGCTGGGTAGGCGTAGTCTCCTACCTGATCCATTCTCTCAGCAAGAGACCTTGCTATTGCGACAACTCCTCCCATATTTACCTTTGTTAATTTCTCTTCATCCCAACCCTCTGTCCCGATATCTATATTCCTAGATAAAACAGAGAGAATAAAATCATCTACTTTTTCACTAAGTTGGGCATAAAACTTAATTTCTACAGAAGCCTCCCTATTATCTAGGTAATATCCCTCCTCTGTTTCAAGAATCTTTACTCTAAAATCTAGATCTGGGAATTCGATAAGTCCAATGTTGGTATCGCTTTCTTGCAATTTTGAAACTAATTCATCATAACTTTCTAATAAAGTTACCTCTGTCTTATACTCTTCTCTCACAAACTCTTGATTGAGTGAATTTAGAACAAAAAGATTAAAATCTTCAATATTTTCCTTATCTATCTTGTTTACTAGAGAATAAAGATGAGCAACAGGTATAAGATTTTTACTAAATATTTCTTTAGAATTTTGACCTAATTGCCTTGATAGAATAATATCTGCATCTTCCTGGACAATTTCAAACCTCTTTTTACCTTGAAATTCCAATCTCTCTAAATTAGAAATTGCACCAGTTACATACGTTTCAGGGATATTCTCATCAAAAGAGAGTGTAAAGGTGTCATATTTAACATAATCTTTTTCTCCTAAAACATAACCTATATTAGCTGTTAGATAATTACCTTTTGTGAAAAGGAAAAAGAAAAATGTTAGAACTAATGATAATGGAATTGATATTAAGATAACTTTTTTAACTGAAAGTTTCTCTCTCTTTGTTTTTTCATCTTTCAGGTTAAAACTTTGGTGCATATATAGGATATATTAACATATATATAAAGGAAGGAGTTAGAATAGGAGGGTGGATACTATAGGGTATTTTATGGTATAATGTAGTTGGTATTATTTAATATTTTTAGACATAATACTATGAAAAACCTGCTCATAAAAGGAAATAAGACTCTTGCTATTGTAACAGGAATACTGCTTGCAGGGGCTATGTTAAACAACTTTGCAGGGAAGGTATCTATTAGTTATGTAGAAGCTAATGGTTCTAGTGATATTGGTAACCTTTCTATATCCACAAGCAAGCAAGTTGAAGAAACTCTTATTGTCAAAAAATATGTTGCTAATGAACCTACTCAGTACACTCCTGATGCTCAGAAGGTTGAAAACATAAGAAAGTATTTAGCAGGACGAAATGCTCCTTTGGCAGATTATGCTGAGGAGTTTGTTAAAGCTGCAGATCATTATAATATTGACTATAGAATCGTTGCAGCTATCTCCGTAATTGAATCTGGCGGTGGGAAACACACATTTAAAGCTTACAATGCTTGGGGTTGGGGTAAATCTCCTTTTGAAAACTGGACAGACGGTATATGGAGCGTTTCTGCTGGTATATCTAGATACTACTCTAGAGGACTTACAAGACCTGAATTAATTGCACCATATTACTGTCCTCCTAACGCTGTTAAGTGGGCACAGAATGTTAACTATGTTATGAACCAGATTGGGAATTAACATTCACTCTGTTATATACTTGCAAGATGGATTCTAATATAGCAAAAATTGGGAAATACTCCGTATCATATTTCAACAAGATAGAGTTTCGTAATCTTAAGAAAGAGATCTTTAAAGACGAGATCTATCATTTGGATATTGATAAAGATAAAACCAACGAGCTTAACATTATAGATGTTGGAGCTTACATAGGTTTGTCTATTATCTACTTTACATCCCGTTATCCTAATGCACATATCATTGCTTTTGAACCTAATCCAAATATTTTTCCTCTTTTAGAGGAGAATGTTGAATACAACAATATTAAAAATGTTCAATTACATAATATTGCAATTGGGGAAAATACAAGAGACAGAGAACTATATATTGAAAGTTCTGGTTTTGCAGCATTCTCGACCGCAAGTTTTATAAAAGACGCTTGGAATGGGAAACAGAAATCTAGACCAATAATTGTTAAAACTGAACCTTTGAGTAAATCTATTAATAAGAAAGTAAATATCTTGAAAATAGATACGGAGGGGACTGAGTATGAGATTATAAAAGAGTTAGATGTAAGCGGAAGCTTTTCTAAAATAGAAAATCTTCTAGTGGAATATCATCCCTCAAAGAATAGTAAATTACAAAATCTGGTGAAAATTTTAAGAAAGAATGGTTATGATATAAGTTACAGACAGGATGGGAGAGAATTAGAAGAACCTAAAGAAGAATTAATCCTTATAGTAGCTAAAAAAACTGTTTAGAATCCTAGAGATACCATTCTTATTCCTATTAAATATGGCATAAAGTTGCTTTCTTAGTTTCTCACTATCGTGCCTTATTAAACTCCTTTTTAGGTGATCCCCTTTCTGTTTTTTAATTGGGTCTGATGCGACTAAGTCTTTTCTAATTATAAGCCGACCATCACCATCATGAAGATCATCTTGTAGAATATGCTCTCCGTCTTTTAGATATCTCTTGTATGCTTCTTTTGGAATTCTACCGTTATTAACAAGAACATAATCCACCTTCCTACCAATATATCCTTCTAGGGTATCTAAGATCTCCTTCTGGGTCTTATCTCTGGTTTGGCCTATTTTACTCATTAGATTTGTTATATACACCAATTTCCCTCTACTCTTTTTAATCTCGTCTGTTATGCCTTCTACCAAGAGATTGGGAAGAAGTGTAGTGTAAAGGTCTCCTGGGCCTAAGACAATGTAATCTGCTGTTCTAATAGCCTTCAGAGCACCTTCAAATGCCTTTGCATTTGAATCTAGGTAGAATTTAGTTATCTCCTTGTGATGCTCTGGTTCATCTATATAATGCTCCCCTACTACTTTACTACCATCTTCGTACTCTGCAACAAGTCTAACACTATCCAGAGTGACAGGGATAATATCTCCTCTAACACTAAACATATTCTTAAACATCTCTATAGCACCTACCTCTGAACCCATAATATCTGTCATAGCTATCATGAGAAGATTTCCTAAGGTATGCCCCTCCATACTCTGTGAGCCATGGAATCTATATGTGAATAAATCTCTTAAGACCTCATTACTCTGAGTATCTGCCAAAGCAATAATGGATTTTCTAACATCGCTTAAGGGCAAGAGTCCAAATTCATCTCTAACAACAGCATTACTACCTCCGTCGTCCATCATAGAAACAATAACCTTCAGGTTCAGATCTTTGTGTTTCTTTAGGCCATTTAAGACCACTGTAGAGCCTGTTCCTCCTCCAATTAGTACTATGTTCATAAGAAATTATATCATTTTCATGCTATAATTGATTGTTAATATAACAGAGGAATGAAATATGGAATTTAAGGTTGGCTCTAAAGTTTTTTATCCGTCCCACGGAGCAGGAGTTATAAAAAGAGAAAAAGAGATAGAGTTTAATGGTGAGAAAAAGAAGTACTTTGAATTTGAATTGATAACAAATCCCCTTAGTATATCTACACCTGTAGATAATGTAGAGAATCTTGGAATAAGACCTATTCTTCCTACAAAGAAGATTGAAGAGGCTATAAAGGTTTTAAAGAAAACTCCAGCTATAGATCCAAAGGTTAAAGATTTTAATATGATGTTAAAGATGTTTAAAGATTTGGAAGAGAGTTCTGAACTTGGAGCATCTATACAGATTATTCAGTATTGTAATTTTGTTAAGAAGGTTAGAGAAAAGGAAGGTAGGTTAATTCCTGTCACTATCGAGAAGCAATTAGATGGTGCTATTAGAAATATTGTTGGAGAGATGGCAGTATCTGGAGGAACAACATTAAAAACAGCTTCTGAAAAATTTACAAAGATAACAGGAATAGATGCTGATGTAGAGGAGGAATAAAACACTTCTCAAATATTCAAGAACACCTCATCAAACAAAAGTCCCCCTAAGGGAAATTTTAGTGATTTAATCTTGAAAAATTTTTAACAGTCTTTTTAAAAAGCAAAAAGCAGGACGCCGGACCTACACCGGAACTCAAACATCGAAATCTGTAAACAGAAAGATGCTCTACAACCCGAAGGAAGTAGAAAGAGGAAGGTTCTAATAACCTACAACATCCTGCACAAGCAAGGCCCCGGACTTACACCGGAACTCAAACATCGAAATCTGTAAACAGAGAGATGCTCTACAATCCGAAGAAAGTAGAAAGAGGAAGGTTCTAATAACCTACAAAACCTTGCATTACATGGGTTCATCACCCAAGACTGTTAAAGTGCATTTTCAATTTACCAACTCCCCTCATATTTGTCAATAAATGAAAAGAGCTTATAGTAAATATATAATCGGGAATAATTTAGCTAACCTTTCTTATCCTGACATCTATTTCCCCTATCTTAAATTCTCTGTCAAAGTCACTCATAGAGTCAACTACTACGACATTCCCAACCTGCATTTCTTCTTTGTTCTCTTTAATAAACGATTCTATTACTTCCTTTCCTTCTCCCTCCATAAAAATCTCTATGTCTATTACATCCTCAATCTTAAATCCTTCTCTCTTTCTAAAGTCCCTATACTTTCTTAGGAAGTCATTTATTATTCCCTGCTCCCTTAATTCCTTTGTTAGATTCGTATCTAGAGAGACATACAGCTCCTTATCCCCAACTGTAATGACCCCCTCTTCTTTTACCGGTTCCTTAGAGTATTCTACTTCCTTAAGGTTCAATTCGTTTTTAACAATATCTTTAACAAAATCTTCATCTATCCCTATACAGGCCTTATTCAATGGCTGTCTCAAATTTAGTTTTGCCATCTCCCTTGCCTGAAGACCATTAGAACAAACTTCTCTAACAAGCACCATCTTTTCAAGAAGATCTTCATCTATCTCCTCTTCTCTAAACTCTGGATAATCCTCTAGATGCACAGAACTTTTACTTTCTTTTAAGCCTAGCTTTAAAGAAATATTAGAATATATCTCATCTGAAATAAATGGAACAAACGGTGCAAGAAGTTTAGTAAGAACTAGTAGAACATAGTGAAGTGTTCCTATTGCATCCTCATCTCCCTCCTTAAACCTATTCCTAGACCTTCTTATATACCATTGAGAGAGATCTTTAATAAAATCCTCGATTTTTCTTGAAGCCATAGCCATATTAAACTCATCCATATTCTCCCCTACATCCATTGCCAATTTTCTAACCTTGGAGACAATCCACTTATCCATAACATCCTCAACCTTATCTGCGTCGTAGCCTTTATAATCCCAATCATGTAGCTTGGCATAAGTTACAAAATAGTTATAAGTGTTCCAGAGTGGAATATAGAATCTCCTTCTAACATCGTCTAAGATGGAGAAACCAAATCTAATATTTGCTCCAGCAGAAGCTGTTAAGAAATTCCACCTTATCAAATCTGTACCAACCTTATCAGATGCTTCATCTAGAGGAATATAGTTATGTGCCGTTTTACTCATCCTTTGGTTATTTTCATCTCTAACTTCAGCAAAACCTAAAACATTCTCATACGGCCTTGAGTCTTCAAAGATGACACCAAAGACAAGCATAGAGTAAAACCACAACCTAACTTGTTCTATCATTTCAACAACAAATTCCGCAGGATACCACTGCTCCCAATACTCCTTATCTTCTAAATATTTCAATGTAGAGAAAGGAACAACCCCAGCATCTAGCCAGCAGTCGCCTACGTCTTGAATTCTTTCTACCACTTCCCCACACTCTGGGCATTTAATCTTTATTTCATCTATCCACGGTCTGTGTATACTCGGGAGTTTATCTACCAAACTAGGGTCAAGTGCAACTTCTTTAAGTTCTTCTTTACCTCCAACCACATGTAAATTCCCACATTTTTCACATTCATAAAATGGAAGGGCTAAACCGTAAAATCTTTTTCTACTTATCATCCAATCCTCCATATTATCCAACCAGTCCTGCATTCTCTTACCTACAAACTCTGGCATCCATTTTACCTTCTCTGCTTCCCTCTTAAGTTCTGGTCTTATTTCATCAATCTTAATAAACCAGTTATTCTCTAATCTAAACAAACACTTAGTCCCACATCTCCAACAATGAGGATAACTATGCTCGTAGGTTTCTGTTTTAAAGAGAAGATCCTTGCCCTCAAGATGTTCAATTATTATATCTGCAACTTCATGAGCATATTTTCCTGAGAGAAAACCGAAACCCTCTGTAAAATGACCAGACGTATCTAATGGAGATATCGCAGGAACACCTAATTCCTGACCAAGTTCAAAGTCTTCTTCACCACAACCTGGAGCAATATGCACTACACCAGAACCACTCTCAGAATCTACAAAGTCCCATACTACAACCTTATGTTCAATGCCCTCTTGTGCAGGGATATCTATTAAAGATTCATATTCCCTCCCGATTACATCCTTAATATCTATGTCCTCTAAAACTTCTACTTCCAATCTCTGAGCAGCATCTTTCCCAAGATAAACAACCTTATCTTCTATCTTTGCTTTAACATAATCTAATTCAGGATTAACAGCTAAAAGAACATTTGCAGAAAGGGTCCACGGAGTTGTCGTCCATGCAAGAACATATTCTTCCTCAAAACCTTTTTTGTTGTTCAATTTGAAGAAAACATAAACTGCAGTATCCTCAATGTCCTTATATGCATCTGCTTGCTCATGCTGAGACAAACCTGTCTCACACCTTGGACACCATGTGGTGGATGCTTCACTCTTATATATCAAGCCCCTGTCATTACACCTCTTTAGGAAATTCCATATGTAGAGATTGTTAGTCTCAGACATAGTGTAGTAGCTATTATCCCAATCCATAAACATACCTAATCTCTTGGATTGCTCCGTCTGTATACCTGCATATTTATTAACCCTAGAAACACAAGCGTTAGTAAAATTATCCATACCGTAATCTAGAATGTCTTTTTTACTATTAAAACCTAATTCCTTTTCTACCTGAACCTCTACCCAAAGACCTTGACAGTCAAAACCGTTCTGGAATCTCTGCTTAAAACCTTTTGCATTCTTATATCGTTGCACAGCATCTTTGTATGTTCTACCCCATGCATGGTGAACACCCATAGGGTTATTAGCTGTAATAGGACCATCTATGAATGAGAATCTTTCTTCGGAATCTTGGTTCTTCTCTAAATATTTTTTAACTACTTCTTCCTCCTCCCATTTTTCTAGGAGGTCTTTTTCCATTTGGACAAAATCTTGTTTTGGACTTACATCTTTTAAGTTTTTTGCACTCATAGCTGTCATTATATCATATGAATTTAGGCTTATCCTCACCTAAAATCACAAATTGGACAAGATTGTCTTAGAAATGGCTGATTGATATAATAATGGTAGTTAAAAGAAGTTTTATAACTTTTAAATAAATTAACAAACATATAACATGGAGACAATGAATAGAAG
>DCVX01000026.1 GCA_002328805.1 Candidatus Dojkabacteria bacterium UBA2177 | reverse complement strand
CAGATACTGTAAGAGGAAAGAGTGTACCTGAAGCTCTAGATATCCTTACCATATTGAATAAGAAAGGTGCAGATACAATTAAAAAAGCAATTCAGTCAGGAATAGCTAATGCTAGGGATTTATACAGTGTAGATGAAGAAAGTTTAGAGATTAGTAAAATAATGATTAATGAGGCTAGAACTCTAAAGAGAACGAGATTTGCTTCAAGAGGTAGAGTCTCAGTAATAATTAAAAGGAGATCACATATTAATTTAGAATTAAAAGTTAAATAGTATTATGGGAAGAAAAGTACATCCAAAAGCAATAAGAATGGGAATAAATAGAACTTGGGATTCTATGTGGTATGCAAGCAAAAAAGATTTTCCTAGGCTTTTGCAAGAGGATCTCATGATAAAGAAAAAAGTAAGTAAAGTAATGAATGACGCAGGTTTAGATAGTGTCCAAGTTAAGAGAGGAATAAATAAGATAGAAGTTATAGCTTTTGTTGCAAGACCAGGTGTTGCAATAGGAAGAGGAGGAGAAGGAATAGATGCTCTACAGAAAGAATTAAGAAGATTAACTCAGTCTGCAGTAGAACTTAAGGTAAGAGAAGTAAATAAAGCAGACCTTTCTGCAAGAATTGTTGCAAGAACAATCGCAGATGGTATTGAAAGAAGACAACCATCTAAGTTCTTAGTCTTAAATGCAAAAGAGAAAATTATGCAATCAGGAGCAAAGGGTTTAAAAATTTGGGTTTCTGGGAGAATTAACAATGCAAGCCAGGCAAGAACTGTTAAGGTTTCTGAAGGTTCAGTACCAGCTCAAACACTTAAAGCAGATGTAGACTATGCTGCTGAAGTAGCACAGACTGCAGATGCAGGGTTGATGGGTGTGAAAGTCTGGATATACCGAGGAGATAAAACAGAAGTAGATAGAGAGGATTAAGATAATATATTAATTGGTAATTATGTTACAGCCAAAAAAAAGGAAATACAGAAAAGAAATGAGAGGGAAGATGGGTGGCATCGCTTCATCCAACAACAGTGTAGACTTTGGCGAGTATGGTCTTAAGTCTTTAGAAAACGGTTGGATTAATGCAAGAGAGATTGAAGCTGCAAGAAGAGCTGTCACTGGTTACACGAAGAGAAAAGGGAAAATCTGGATAAGAATATTCCCACACAAGCCATACACACAGAAATCTATTAACAGTAAGATGCTTGGTGGAAAAGGTGCTGTAGAAGGTTATGTAGCAGTAGTGACTCCAGGGACCATGTTAATTGAGATAGGTGGAGTAAGTGAGAAGATAGCTAGAGAAGCAATGAGATTAGCAGGTCATAAGTTCTCTGTGAAGACGAAATTTGTTAGTAGAATAGATATTTAACTTGAGTATAAAGGGGATAATTGATAGAATACATCCCGTTATTTAAATAAAAAGAATATGGAAGAGAAAAGCAAAAAAACAACAAAAAGAAGGGAGATAGATGGAGTAGTTGTAGGAAACAAGATGGACAAGACCGTTAAGGTTAGAGTA
Organism: Candidatus Dojkabacteria bacterium UBA2177; assembly: GCA_002328805.1. Classification (GTDB taxonomy): domain Bacteria; phylum Patescibacteriota; class Dojkabacteria; order SC72; family SC72; genus UBA2177. Next base: position 1,649 of record DCVX01000026.1, on the reverse strand, counting down.
GACACTCTAGAAGCTCATCCTGTTTATAAAAAAGTTATAAACAAGAAGAAAGTTTTCTTTGCTCACACAGAAGAGGATTTAGAAGTAGGCCAGGAAGTCACAATCAGAGAGAGTAAACCATATTCTAAGAAAGTAAGATGGTTAGTTGTTAATAGTAATAAAAAGGAGTAATTATGGTACAGAGAGGAACTGTTTTAAAAGTTGCAGATAACAGTGGTGCCAGGATGGCTAAGATAATAGGTATCCCTGGAGCATCCAGAAGAAGATATGCCACCGTTGGTGATATCGTTGTTGTTGCTATTCAAAAAGCACTTCCAAACTCTGGAATAAAAAGACATGAGGTTACGAAAGGAGTGATAGCAAGGACACACAAAGAGATCAGGAGAAAAGATGGGACTTACTTAAGATTTGACGATAACGCTTTAGTTATCATAGATCCTAAAAATAAGGCTCCCAAGGGAACAAGGATTTTTGGACCTGTGGCTAGGGAGTTAAAAGAAAGGGGTTTTGACAAGATCATTTCATTAGCACCCGAGGTACTTTAAAGAAATAAGAATTATGAATATTAAAAAAGGAGATACAGTAAAAATATTATACGGAAAAGAAAGAGGTAGAAGAGGACCTGTGGTTGCTGTCGATCCTAAGAATGAAAGAGTTATTGTAGAAGGATTAAATCTCTACAAGAGACATCTTAAGGGAGATGGTAGAACAAGAACTTCGGAGATAGTGACAATAGCGAAACCATTCCCTATCTCAAAAGTTATGTTAGTATGTCCATCTTGTGATAAGCCAACTAGAGTCGGAATTAAACAAACAGGGGATAAGAAGGTAAGAGTTTGTAAAAAGTGTGGAAAAGAAATAATAGATGGTAAACCAGTAAAGAATGAGACTGAAAAGAAGGAAGAAAAGAAGGAGACGAAGAAAAAAGCAACAAAGAAGGATGCTCCTAAAAAAGAAACAGCTAAGAAAGAAACAAAGAAAAAGACAACAAAGAAGAGTACAAAATCTAAATCAGAAAGTAAAAAATAATGGCTAGATTGAGAGAAGAATACAACAAAACAATAAAGAAAGAGATAATGAAAGAGAAAGGGTATAAGAACCCTATGGAAGTCCCTACTCTTGAAAAGATTGTAATAAATGTTGGAGCAGGAGAAGCTGCAGAGAACAGTGCTGCATTAGATGAGATAGTTGAAATGGTAACCCTTATATCTGGTCAGAAACCATTAGTAAATAAGGCTAAGAAAGCAATCTCTGCATTTAAAGTAAGACCAGGAATGGAAATAGGCGTATCTGTAACATTAAGAGGGGAAAAAATGTGGGAGTTCTTTGACAAGCTAGTAAATATAGCTTTGCCAAGAACAAAAGACTTTAGGGGATTAAGCCCTAACTCTTTTGATGGTGCAGGTAACTATTCGATAGGAATAGAAGATCATACAGTGTTTATTGAAATCGATCCTAACTCTGTTACAAAAGTAAGAAGTTTGCAAGTTACAATCGTAACTACAGCAAAGACAGATGAGGAAGGTAAGAGGCTTTTAGATAAATTTGGTTTTCCTTTTATAAAAGATGTCCACAGCAGCTAAAGAATACAAAGCAAAGAAATTGAAAGAGACTTCTAAGTATCCTACTAGAGTCTATAACAGATGTAA